>NZ_JAPWBZ010000018.1:0-1475 GCF_041433685.1 Gemella sp. 27098_8_92 | reverse complement strand
ATTCGACGCTAAAGAGCTTAACTTCTGTGTTCGGTATGGGTACAGGTGTGTCCTCTTCGCTATCGCCACCAGACGAAAACTTCATACATATATTATATCATCTTTTCTTTGCTTGTCAACAAATTTCTTCAGAACTTCACTTGATTAAGTCCTCGACCTATTAGTTTTAGTCAGCTACATGTGTTACCACACTTACACTCCTAACCTATTCTCCTTGTCGTCTTCAAGGGGTCTTAATTTCCGTGGGAAATCTCATCTCGAGGGGGGCTTCATGCTTAGATGCTTTCAGCTCTTATCCCTTCCGTATTTAGCTACCCAGCTATGCCACTGGCGTGACAACTGGTACACCATTGATACGTCCATCCCGGTCCTCTCGTACTAAGGACAGCTCCTCTCAAATTTCCTACGCCCACGACGGATAGGGACCGAACTGTCTCACGACGTTCTGAACCCAGCTCGCGTACCGCTTTAATGGGCGAACAGCCCAACCCTTGGGACCGACTACAGCCCCAGGATGCGATGAGCCGACATCGAGGTGCCAAACCTCCCCGTCGATGTGGACTCTTGGGGGAGATAAGCCTGTTATCCCCAGGGTAGCTTTTATCCGTTGAGCGATGGCCCTTCCATGCGGAACCACCGGATCACTAAGTCCTGCTTTCGCACCTGCTCGACTTGTAGGTCTCACAGTCAAGCTCCCTTGTGCCTTTACACTCTGCAAATGATTTCCAACCATTCTGAGGGAACCTTTGAACGCCTCCGTTACTCTTTGGGAGGCGACCGCCCCAGTCAAACTGCCCACCTGACACTGTCTCCCGGTCTTCTACGCCGAGGGTTAGAATTTCAATACAGCAAGGGTAGTATCCCAACAGCGCCTCCTCATACACTGGCGTGCATGATTCCTAGGCTCCTACCTATCCTGTACATACTGCATCAAAATTCAATATCAAGCTACAGTAAAGCTCCATGGGGTCTTTCCGTCCTGTCGCGGGTAACCTGCATCTTCACAGGTACTATGATTTCACCGAGTCCATCGTTGAGACAGTGCCCAAATCGTTACGCCTTTCGTGCGGGTCGGAACTTACCCGACAAGGAATTTCGCTACCTTAGGACCGTTATAGTTACGGCCGCCGTTTACTGGGGCTTCAATTCATACCTTCGAGTTACCTCTAAGCACTCCTCTTAACCTTCCAGCACCGGGCAGGCGTCAGCCCCTATACTTCACCTTTCGGTTTTGCAGAGACCTGTGTTTTTGTTAAACAGTCGCTTGGGCCTATTCACTGCGGCCTACTCTCGTAGGCACCCCTTCTCCCGAAGTTACGGGGTCATTTTGCCGAGTTCCTTAACGATGGTTCTCTCGCTCACCTTAGAATTCTCTTCCCAACTACCTGTGTCGGTTTGCGGTACGGGCACCTCTTATCTCGATAGCGGCTTTTCTTGAGAGTTTGGCTTCATTGACTTCGCTACTTTAATTTCGC
>NZ_JAPWBZ010000017.1:0-2060 GCF_041433685.1 Gemella sp. 27098_8_92 | reverse complement strand
GGTTGACTTGGTTGTGTCGGTTGCGCTGGATTTTTGATTCCATTCGCATCAGCTGCTTTTACAGTTTTATCTGGTGTTAATGTCGCAGTAGTTCCGTCTGGGAATGTTACTGTTGCTGTTCCATCAGCTTCTACTTCTACTTTTGTAGCTGTTAGGTTAGCTGCTTTCACTGCATCTTTAACTTCTCCTTTTTCATCTTCAGTTAACGTTGTTAGATCTTTAACCGGTGTTGGAACTGCTGGATCTTTGATTCCATTCGCATCAGCTGCTTTTACAGTTTTATCTGGTGTTAATGTCGCAGTAGTTCCGTCTATAAATACTACTGTTGCTGTTCCATCAGCTCCTATCCTTATACCTGTATTTCCTGGGTTTACTGCTCTCACTGCTTTTTTAACTTTTTCTTTTTCGTCTTTAGTTAACGCTGCTGGATTTTTAACCGGTGTTGGAGTTGGTCTACTTGCTACAGCTGTATCAGCTTCTTTTACAGTTTTATATGGTATTAATGTCCCAGTAGTTCCGTCTGGGAATGTTACTGTTGCTGTTCCATTAGCTTCTACTTCTACTTTTGTAGCTGTTGGGTTAGCTGCTTTCACTGCATCTTTAACTTTTCCTTTTTCTTCTTCAGTAAGATGGTCTGAATCTTCTACTGTTGTTAATTCTGGATCTTCAATTGCTGCTACTACCGTTGTTTGTATCTCTGAACTAACTTTTTTACCTGTTTCTTCTTGAGTTATTTTTACTACTGAATCTGTCGCAAGTGGGTTGTCCAGTTCTACTTCCCATACTCTATCTTGTTTTACTGTTGTTCTTTTCTTAGTCCCATCTGGTAGGGTTACTTCTATTTTCGCTCCTTCTTCGCCTGCTCCTATTATTTTTACATCATCTGAGTCTATTGTCTCTACTGTCGGTTCTGCAGATGTTTTTCTTTTTACTACTGTGTAGTCTCCTAGCATTCTATCTATTGATTCATCTGGATATACGATTGTTAAATCTCCATTATCAGATACAGTTACTGTTGTTCCCGCCGGGAAACCTGGGTTTGCTTTTTCTACTTCTTTTTTCACTTTGTCTTTTTCTTCTTTAGTAAGTTGTTCTGAATCTTCTACTATTGTTAATTCTGGAGTATTTGGTATTATTTCATCTGCAATTGTTGCTACTACCGTTATTCGTACATCTGAACTAAATTTTTTATCTATTTCTCCTTGCGATACTGTTATTATAGACCCTATACTTGCGCCCAAAGGCATATCTACTTCCCATTTCCCATCTGGTTTTACCGATGTTCTCAGAACAGTACGGTTGTATGGCAGGGTTACCATTATTTCTGATCCTGGCACCCCTGTTCCTGTTACCTTATGATCATCTGAGTCTACTTTGTCTACTGCCGGTACTGCAGAGATTTCTTTTTCCACTATTGTGTCTTTTGGATAAAGTACGACTGAAGTTAGACCTGAATTTGGACCCGCACTATCCGTATAGTAAATTTGTGCCGTTCCGTTGTCCCCCACTGTTACTCTTAATTCCTCTGGAAAGTCTGAGTTCGCGTCTTTCACTGCTTGTGCCACCTGGTCTTTTTCGTCTTGGCTTAGGTTATGCGGGTTAAATACTTTTGTTTTTACCGGATTTTTTGTAGGCGTAAATGTCCATGTCGCTATAAAAGTAAGATCATCTGTTCCAGCAATTGCGATATCTTTATTATACCCCTGAAACGTCCATACACCTTTATTAACATAATCCTCAGTTAAATATTTTATAGGCTTTGGTGGTGTATAATCTACTCTTTCTCCGGGTTGAAGCGGTTTTACTACATCATCTTTATTATATCTAACCCAACCTTTCCTTTCTCCGTTTCCTAAAGATCCACCTGGCATAACACCATAACTATAACGGTAAGGAAACGTATACCCCGGTGTTCCACTAACATTATCATAATTAACTTCATATTTTGCTCGGTTCGCCTCAGTTATTTCTTCCGCATGTGCTACTTGTCCTGAGTCTACTATTGCAGGAACGGCTACTACTGATCCTATCGCAAGTGATACAGTTGCTACCGCCAACTT
>NZ_JAPWBZ010000016.1:0-2160 GCF_041433685.1 Gemella sp. 27098_8_92 | reverse complement strand
TTTGAAGTCTTTAGCAAATGCTTTAGACTTATTATTCCACAGTAGCTCAGTTGGTAGTAGCATCTGACTGTTAATCAGAGGGTCGCAGGTTCGAGTCCTGCCTGTGGAGCCATTTTTTGGCCCGTTGGTCAAGTGGTTAAGACACCGCCCTTTCACGGCGGTAACACGGGTTCGAATCCCGTACGGGTCACCATTTGAACGGAGGTTTAGCTCAGCTGGGAGAGCACTTGCCTTACAAGCAAGGGGTCAGCGGTTCGATCCCGTTAACCTCCACCATTTTAATAGTTGGGAAGATAGCGAAGAGGCTAAACGCGGCGGACTGTAAATCCGCTCCTTAGGGTTCAGTGGTTCGAATCCACTTCTTCCCACCATTCTTTTATAACATTGGGATATAGCCAAGCGGTAAGGCAACGGACTTTGACTCCGTCATTCCCCTGGTTCGAATCCAGGTATCCCAGCCATGAGCCATTAGCTCAGTTGGTAGAGCATTTGACTTTTAATCAAAGGGTCGAAGGTTCGAGTCCTTCATGGCTCATTTATTATATAAAAGGCTTAACAGCCTTTTATATTTTTTGGCCCGTTGGTCAAGTGGTTAAGACACCGCCCTTTCACGGCGGTAACACGGGTTCGAATCCCGTACGGGTCATCTTGACTTAAAAGCTACAATTAATTTTGTGGCTTTTTTAGGCTCTATGTCAAATACGGGGCATGAGAAAATAACCCTATAAAATGCTAAGCAGCTTCAAGCTGCTTGGCATTTTTACTATGCTTACCAACTCTTTCATTATTCTTATACTTAGAAACAAATAACCTAGACATAATCAAAATGCGTAACCTAAAATTATCAAAACTATTATAACCATAAGAAACTCTTTTAACTAACTTAATCTTATTATTAAACCCCTCTAACGGACCATTAAAATACTCATACTTAACACTATTAACCATGTATTCTTTATACCTTTTCATCGTCTTAATTGCTTTAGCTATCCCCCTAGGTAAGCTAGTTGTATCCATATCCATTAGTTCCTTTAAACTTACTTCATCTCTGTCTTTTACCGCTTTTCTTACTTCTTGTGTTATCTCATAACTAGCTCTAAATGACTTATCTAATGACAATATATAATTTAATACATCTCGTCTAGTTACTAATTTACCAAAACTCCTATTGTAAAAATACTTTTCACAATCAATCTTATCCTCATCAGCTAGTACTAATCTCCAAAAGTTCTTTAGTATTGTATAATTTCTACCTTCTTTTCCTTTTTTGCCTCTGTAGATATTCATCAGTCTTACTCTTTCTTTATTTAACTCTCTGTTTATATTTTGAATGATATGAAATCTATCAATTATTATACGGGCATTTGGAAAGTGTTTTTTTATTATATCCATATATGGTGGGTATATATCTATACAGATTGTTTTAACTTTGTTTTTTGTTTTTCTTTTAAATCTAAGGAAGTAACTATTTAGGATATATTTTGTTCTTCCTTCTACTATATCTATAAAATCATGTGTTTTGGCATCCAGAAATACAAAGCTCATTGAATGTTTACTATCTTTTGTTGATTTTATTTCATCAAAGCATAAGTGTTGCGGAAGGCTTTTATAACAATTTACTTCTACTTGTTTTCTACAAGATTTTAGTATTCTTATTGTTGTATTTTCTGATACATTATGTTCTTTAGATATTTGTTTAAATGATAATGTAGCTGTTAGAACTTTTAAGATTGATAGTTTTACATTTTGAGAGATGTGACAATGTTTAAGTACAAGAGATGTTCTAGCTACAAACTTTTTATTACATTGTTTACATTTAAATCTTTGTTTTTTTAGAGTTAATCGTGAGGGTATGCCTGATAGTTTCAGTAGGTTTATTGTAGTAGGTTCATTAAATCCATTTTTTACTACTTTATTACTATTACAGTATTCGCATTTTGTTGGTTTATATGATAGAACACCTTTAAATATAAAGTGTGTTTGTCCTTTTATTTTTTCTTTTTTGAAGGTAGGATCTATTATTATATTTTTATCTTTTATTTGTAGTAATTCTGTGATACAATTATTCATGACAAATATCCTTTCTTAGTATTTAGGTCACACTTTATATTTTATTGGATATTTGTCTTTTTGTATATAGAATTAAAATCCGGAGCATGG
>NZ_JAPWBZ010000015.1:0-2186 GCF_041433685.1 Gemella sp. 27098_8_92 | reverse complement strand
TATTTATATCACTATCATATTTCTTACTTGAACTAGAACAACCTACTATACTAATACTTAATATAATAGTTGCTAATACCATTAAAAATTTTTTCATTATAAAAACACTCCTAATCTTTTTATAATGCCATTATATCAAGTATTATCTACATTTTCAAGTAATTATTTAAAGAATACACCATAAATAAATATTATTATTGCCCAAATAAATGTAAGTTTAGCTACATCTATCTGTTTACTATCCTTATCATCTTTTGAAATCCACAACCATTTATATGTATTAATTAATAATTCTATTATTATATATATAATAGACCATACTAATAAGAATAATGATAATACTAAATATTCACTTATTTCTAAAACATTCCATAAATTAACAAATACCACAAAAGCATTTACACATATTGCTACAAAAGAAATTATCTTTAAATATTTCTTTTCTTTATCTAAAAACATTAAAATAACAGGAATTAATAAAATTAATAAAAATCCTATAATTAATAATATATATTCTAAATTTGTAACCTTTAACTCTATACTTTTTACCTCTTTCGCTTTTGATGTAATATATGGTAAAATTTTTCTTAATCTTCCTACTAAAAACGCTGTTAAAAAAGTAGAAATTAACAATGAAAATAAAATTTTTATAACACTATTTTCATTTCTTACAAACCAATCAAATTTATTTTTTTTATATTCATTTTCCAATTAAATCACCCTATAAAATTATAACATTTTTATTTTTTTTTGTCATACTTTTTAAAAATTAAATGCATAAAACATAAATAATAAATAAATATAGCTATAAACATTGCAATCATTATTAAAACTATTATTCCATAACTAAATTTATTATACATCTCTTTTAATTGAATTATTCCATACACAAAAAATATTAAATATAATACTGTAAATATTAACACTATTATTTTCCCTTTTTTATTCATTCTACAACCCTCTTTCTTTTATTAATTCCATTATTTCTTGACCTACTAAATCACCATTAACTATGTAAGGTGATAAAAATACTTTAGGATTATCTATAATTTCTTTTATTTGATAATATCCTGCACCTTTTAAACCAATTTCTTTATAAGCTGTATTTGTATCACCAAATATCATTTTATATCCGTCACTCGATAAACTTCCTAACGCAATCCTTAATCCTAATTGATCTCTTATTTTTCCGTCAAGAACATCAGTATCAGGTCTTTGTGTTGCAAAAATTACAAACACTCCTGCTTGTCTACCTTTCACAACAATATTAGTAAGTTTTGCCATTACTTCTTTTTTCTCTTTATTATCTAACATAGAAATAAAAGCTAATAACTCATCAAATATTAAAAAATAAGGTTTTAATCCATAAGCTACATAATCCTCACCAAAATTATCATTTATTCCTAACATCTGCTTATATCTACTATCCATTATTTCTATAACATCTTCTAATAAATATATTATTTGTGATTTTTCATATACTACTAAATTCTTTTTAGATACATAACCTAATTTTGTTAAATCTGATATTTTAGGGTCTATTACATTCAGATAATATCCTTTTTTTAATATTTCTTTTATTAAATAAAATATTAAATAAGATTTTCCTGCACCTGTTCCACCTACTATTAAAGCATGAGGACTTTTCCTAAATTCCCATATTACATTTCTCATTAACCTTATACTATTATCTTCTAAATTATTTTCATTAAAATTTAATCTATCTTTTAATGAAAATTTAGATAATGTATATATTACAAACTCATCTATAACTTGCTTATCTTGTAATTCTATTTTAAATGTATATTCTAATTTACTTTCTAATTCTAAAAATTCTTTCTGAAATTTTGAACCATCTAATCTAATATATATTTGAATTTCATTTTTACTTTGTTTTATATAAAATTTTGGGAAATATAATTCTTTATAGCTTTGTCTACTTTTTACTAAACCTTTTACATTTAAAAAATCATCTAAATTATTAACATTTGATTTTTCCATTAATTGAGGTTTTATAAAATATCCTGATGTAAATATCAATTCAGCTAATTTCTGAATATTTCTTACTCTCTCTAATAAATTATTCAACAAAATATAAGATACTAATATAGCAGGTAATGATATTCCTATTGTTAATAACAATATTTCTAACCAATCTTCTTTTAAATTTGATATATCTATATAGT
>NZ_JAPWBZ010000014.1:0-2421 GCF_041433685.1 Gemella sp. 27098_8_92 | reverse complement strand
ACCTTTGTGCTTAGACGTCCTATTCCATCAGGACGATCAATTAGCCTCCTCTGTCCCCACTTCTCTCAATCGATATTCGGTGGTACAGGAATTTCTACCTGTTGTCCATCGGCTTCACCTATCGGCTTCACCTTAGGTCCCGACTTACCCAGAGCGGACGAGCCTTCCTCTGGAAACCTTAGTCTTTCGGTGGATAGGATTCTCACCTATCTTTCGCTACTCACACCGGCATTCTCACTTCTAACCTCTCCACCTCGCCTTCCAGCTCAGCTTCTATGATGTTAGAACGCTCTCCTACCATATAACATTAGTTATATCCGCAGCTTCGGTTGTATGTTTAGCCCCGGTACATTTTCGGCGCGATGTCACTCGACCAGTGAGCTATTACGCACTCTTTAAATGGTGGCTGCTTCTAAGCCAACATCCTGGTTGTCTGTGCATCATCACATCCTTTTCCACTTAACATACAATTTGGGACCTTAGCTGGCGGTCTGGGCTGTTTCCCTTTCGACTACGAACCTTATCACCCGCAGTCTGACTCCCGTTGATATTTATCTGGCATTCGGAGTTTGTCTGAATTCGGTAACCCGGGATGGGCCCCTAGTCCAAACAGTGCTCTACCTCCAGTAAACTCACAACGAGGCTAGCCCTAAAGCTATTTCGGAGAGAACCAGCTATTTCCAAGTTCGATTGGAATTTCTCCGCTACCCACACCTCATCCAAACACTTTTCAACGTGTCCTGGTTCGGTCCTCCATTCAGTGTTACCTAAACTTCAACCTGGACATGGGTAGATCACTTGGTTTCGGGTCTACTCCATCATACTATTTCGCCCTATTAAGACTCGCTTTCGCTTCGGCTCCATGTCTTCCACTTAACCTCGCATGATAAAGTAACTCGCCGGTTCATTCTACAAAAGGCACGCCATCACCCCCTTAAGGGCTCTGACTACTTGTAAGCACACGGTTTCAGGTTCTCTTTCACTCCCCTCCCGGGGTTCTTTTCACCTTTCCCTCACGGTACTGGTTCACTATCGGTCACTAGGTAGTATTTAGCCTTACCAGATGGTCCTGGTAGATTCCGACGGAATTCCTCGTGTTCCGCCGTACTCAGGTGCTCTCTCACGCCAACTTAGCATTTCGTATACAGGACTTTTACCTTCTACGGTCTATCTTTCCAAATTGTTCTACTATACTTCATCATACGCTTTGTTGAGAGTCCTACAACCCCAATATGCATGCACATTGGTTTGGGCTCTTTCCCTTTCGCTCGCCGCTACTTAGGAAATCGATTTTTCTTTCTCTTCCTGCAGGTACTTAGATGTTTCAGTTCCCTGCGTTACCTCGCTTTCGCGTACCGCCCTTTTAAAAGCGGTGGGTTCCCCCATTCGGATATCTACGGATCTTTGCTTACTTACAGCTCCCCGTAGCGTTTCGTCGTTTGTCACGTCCTTCTTCGGCTCCTAGTGCCAAGGCATCCTCCGTGCGCCCTTTACTACTTAATCGTGTGTAGCTTTTACGCTTCGTTCTTCTTCCTTGAACTCTTGTGAATAAGTTTTTTCAACTTACTTACTTTTTTCTCGGTTTTGTAAATCTGTTTCTTTACTTATAGAAAATTATCTTTGATCTAATATATATATTCAGTTTTCATTGTCCAAAAAAATGGTGGAGCCTAGCGGGATCGAACCGCTGACCTCCTGCGTGCAAAGCAGGCGCTCTCCCAGCTGAGCTAAGGCCCCATAGTAATATTTTATTTTAAAAGAATAAATGGTGGGCCTAAATGGACTTGAACCATCGACCTCACGCTTATCAGGCGTGCGCTCTAACCAGCTGAGCTATAGGCCCCTATTAAATTTTATTCTTTTTTTTGAATGTTTTGAACACTCAAAACTAAACGAATCGCCAACGTATTCCTTATCCTTAGAAAGGAGGTGATCCAGCCGCACCTTCCGATACGGCTACCTTGTTACGACTTCACCCCAATCATCTGTCCCACCGTGACCGGCTCCCTCCTTAAAGGTTAGGCCACCGTCTTCGGGTGTTACAAACTCTCGTGGTGTGACGGGCGGTGTGTACAAGACCCGGGAACGTATTCACCGCGACATTCTGATTCGCGATTACTAGCGATTCCAGCTTCATGTAGTCGAGTTGCAGACTACAATCCGAACTGAGAATAGTTTTATGAGGTTGGCTGACTCTCGCGAGCTCGCTTCTCTTTGTTCCTATCCATTGTAGCACGTGTGTAGCCCAAGTCATAAGGGGCATGATGATTTGACGTCATCCCCACCTTCCTCCAGTTTATCACTGGCAGTCTATCTAGAGTCCCCATCTTACTGCTGGCAACTAGATATAAGGGTTGCGCTCGTTGCGGGACTTAACCCAACATCTCACGACACGAGCTGACGACAACCATGCACCACCTG
>NZ_JAPWBZ010000013.1:0-7914 GCF_041433685.1 Gemella sp. 27098_8_92 | reverse complement strand
AAATTAGCAGTGGCGACAGTGTCGTTAGCGATTGGAGCAACAGTTGCTCCAGCAATAGCAGGAACAAGTCAAGTAGCGCATGCTGAGGAATCAACTCAAAGTAACCCAGTTAAGAAGAATAAAGTTCGTTATGAATTCTACAACGCTACACCGGAAAAAGAATTACCAGAAGGTTTGATGAAGTTGTTACCAGTTGATGATAAAGATTATGCGGTAGGAGACTTGGTAGTCCCTAAACATTTAAACATGCCTATTTATGAAGATAAGGTTAATAATGGGAGATGGTTATTTGAACCTGCAGTTATTCTATCATATAATGAGGACAAATCTTTTCCTTATGAAGGAAAAGAAGTTGTATTTTCTGGTTCATGGGAATTTGAACCTAATCCAGCTCCAACATATAGTTTCGTAAGTGTTACCCCAGACAAAGAGTTACCTTCATATATATCAGAGCTTTTACCAGAAGATGATACTGTGTATAAAGAAGGAGATGTGGTAAAAGCCAAAAACCCAGCTCAAACAATTACTCAATTTGATCCTGTAAATAATGAAGAATGGCACTTTGTAGGATATGATAAAGAAAGTGGAGTAGCAGGAGAAGATGAACTTAAGTTTATAGGTAAATGGAGAAGTGAAGCTCATCCTGTAGTCTGGTCTTCAGATTATGCTGATATGCCTTCAATAGACAAGATAGGAGTCGGTGCTACTAAAGTAACAGGAACTGGAGTAGCGGGAGCAGCTGTTCGAGTAACATTACCTGACGGAACCAAAAAAACTGTACCAGTAGATTCAAATGGTAAATGGGAACTAACTCTAAAAAAACCATTAAAATATAAAGAAGAAGTAACAGCGTTCCAAATAGAAAACGAGAAAAAATTTAGCTGGAGTACAACAGAAAGTGCCAAAACAGATGCGGATAGAACACAAATATATTACCCAGAAGTAACGAAAGTAGAAAATCCAGATCAACTAAGCCAAGAAGAAAAGGAACATGTAAAAACAGTAGTTGAAACAAATAATACACTACTACCAGGAACAACAGTAGACGTGGCAGATAACGGAGATGTAACGATAACATATCCGGATAATTCAGTAAGTACGTTATCAAAAGAAAATATAATAGAAAAAAGAACTACAGCAGATAAAACAACACCGAATAAACCAGAAAAAACGGTAGTGGCAGATGCAGACCAGTTAACTCGAGATGAAAAAGACCAAGTGGCAATAGAAATAGGAAAAGCAAATCCAGACCTACCAGCAGGAACATCAGTGAGAGTAGCAGATAATGGAGATGTAACAATAACATATCCAGATGGTTCAGAAAATGTAGTAGAAAAAGAAGACACAGTAGCTAAAAAGACGGTAGCAGGAGAAGTAACACCAAACAACCCAGAGTTAACAGTAGTAGCGAATCCAGAAAAACTAACACAAGATGAAAAAGACCAAGTAGCAATAGAAGTAGGAAAAGCCAACCCAGAGCTACTAGGAGATATATCGGTGACAGTAGCGGACAATGGAGATGTGACAATAACATATCTAGATGGATCAGTAGATACAATATCTAAAAAGAATACAGTAAAAACAAAAGAACAATCAGATCAATCAAGTCAACCATCGCAACCAGTGTCACAACAAACAATAGCAGAACAAATAACACCAAAAGATCTAGAAATAGTAGAAGTGGGAGACGCTAAAGAACTAACACAAGAAGAAAAAGGTAAAGTAGAAGAAGCGGTTAAAAAAGCAAACCCAACGTTCCCAGCAGGAACAAAAGTAGCAGTAGCAGGAAATGGAGAAGTAACAATCACATATCCAGATGGATCAGTAGATACAATATCAGGAGAAAATACTGTAAAAGAAAAAGTAAAACCGGCTGGAGAAAAAGTAAAAGCAAAAACTTTACCGAACACAGGTCTAACAGCAAACAATGCGGTAGTAGCAGGATTATCAATTCTAGCGGTAGCGGCATTATTAGCGGCAAGACGTAAAAATAATAAATAAATATTTTTAAAATATACTAATTATAAGTATTAGTTAAAAGATAATATTTAAAAAAAAGAGAGAATAGAGAAGTATATTCTAAAAGCTAGTTTTTTGGCTAGTTTGTGGATATATACTAAAAGATTCTCTCTTTTTCTTTTTTTTATCTTTATACCAGGGTTGGGATGTAAAAAGTATGCCCTGGATTTGTTATATAACCCCTTTATTTTGCTTTTATTCTTTTGAGGGGGGTTTATAGAAATAATAATTTTTTGATAGGTTATTAAAAATAGGAAATCTTTAAAAGAAAACCACCCCGCAAGGAGTGGTTTTGTAAGTGGTAGCTAGGCGCGTTTAAATAGGAACATAATGTATATTTCTTTTATTCTTTTAAATAGTCTATAGCATGTAGAAAGAGATAGACCTAGATTTTTAGAGGTTTTCTTAATATCCTGAGTTTTCTTAAAATCATCTAGAAAAGCTAATTCTTGTTCAGTTAAGACCGTCGTTAAGTAAGAATTAAGATCTATTTCTAGGATATCTTTATCATTATTACAAGAATGAATTAGGGTATTATCGAAGAAATCAATAGGAACACTTTTATCCTTATTTCTACGACGTATTTCATCAATAAGTTTTCGTTTTATAACTGTGAGTGCAAATTTATCAAAGTCACAAGCTTCTATTCCCCCATCTTCTAGTATAAGAAAGCTTACAAGAAGCCCTTCTAAACCAAAAGTATAAAATTCCCTATGTAATATTTTTGGAATTTTGACTTTGTATAAACCTTTAGTTATTAAAACCTCTTTTTCTTTAACTAAAATGTTAAAACGTTCCTCTTGTTCTTCGGTTAATGTATAATAATTTTTAATCTTTCTCATTTTGAGTCTCCCCTTTATTTTTTAATAACTTATTAATAACTTATTCATAATTAAATCTCCTCTTATTATATCGTTAAGAAAATAGTCAAGTTTTATTCATAATAAAACCTCCTTTATACAAGTTTTAAGAAAAAATTAAAATTTTTTTCTTTCTTACTTTATTATATCATATTTATTTCACTTTATTACATAATGTATTTTATACAAAAACAAAATATAAAGAAAAAAAGATAAAAAATAGAAAAATAAATAATAAAGTTCTTTTATACAAAAAGTATAGAAGGAAAGGAACTTTGTAAGAAAAATATGTAGGAAAATATATAGAAATCTAAAAATATTTTTTCAGGAGATTTTTTGTGAATTTTTTGTGAATTTTTTTCTGGAAGGATATACAGAAAATATGTAAATCAAAAAGAGTGCATGAGTTAAAAAAGGAGAAAAAGAAAGAAAATATCTATACCGCTAAGTATATTTCATCAAAATTGTTCTTGTGTTAATTTTGAAAATAGTCCCGACAGTATAGATATTTATGGATTAAGCGAATTTATTTATAATGGTGCTTGGAATGCGTTTGTATACTCGAAGTGTTACAAAGAATAAAATAGTAACTAATGCTCCTTTAAGAAGATTGAAAGGAATAATTCCTGCGGTAACAATGACTTTCACATTTTTTACTATATCTGTTAAATCCATGATATAACCATAAGCAGGTAATAATACAAAGTAATTAAGTAGAGCCATAAAGATAGTCATAGTTATAGTCGCCAGGATTCCACCGATAATGATTTTTAGAGCACCTTTCTTATAGAATAAAACAATAATGCTAAGAAAGATAAACTCTACAACGATATTAGCGATAGATCCAACAGGCTCGTGTGATATTAGTAGAATGTGTAAAAAGTTTTTTAACAGAGATACTAATATAGCGTATCTGTAGTTCATCAATAATAACGCCATAAATAGCGGGATAAAAGTAAAATCAAATTTTAGAAATGGTGGTAAAAATGGAACCGCAAAACTAAAAAAAGATAGAAGTAGAGCAATAACGGCAAGCAGCCCACTTAAAACAAGTGAATGAGTATTTTTTTTATACATATTGACCTCTTTCTATCTTCAAAAGGCGTAAAAATAACCGCATTAGTATTCTAGGCGGTATTGATAATTTTAAAATTTTAAGTTAGTTTATCTTGCAAGAAATAGTTTTCTAATGTAAGACCAATAGTTTATTTTAAAATAAAAATACCACTTTAAAACATTTAAAGCGGGACATAAAGGTATGGATATTTTATAAAATGTGGATAACGACGATTTGATAAATAGACTAGCGAACTAGTGGGTTAAGTATATCAAAATTAGTTGTTAAAACTTACAATTGATAAAATATGTTTTCCGTATCTTCTATCATCCAGACTGTACTGTCGGTTTTGGAATTGCACCAAATCAGCTTACGCTCGCGGACTATAACCGCCGGTCGGGAATCGCACCCTGCCCCGAAGATAATTAAATTTTATAGTTTCATTATAAACCGCTATGATATAAATGTAAAGAAAAAAGTTTCTAGAAAACTAGAAAATATAGTGTGTGAAAAAATACTGATAAGTCCTTAAAAGAGAGAAAGAAAGGGACTATTACAAAAATATTACGAGGAAAATACATAGTAATAAATATATATAACCTCTTTAAGATAGGGATAATAAGTAAATAAGATAAGAAAAAAGGAAGTAAGCAAACTTTTGTAATCAAAATGTAAAATTAACAATTTTATTAAATTGTAATAGATAATTTTATTGCATATATAAAAAGATAAGGGGAAAAATATTTTTTAATTATTATAACAAAAGGTTTTGAAGAATATATTTTTTAGGGAAAATAATATGGAATAACATTTATTTCATTTACCTATAACAGTGTGATAAATGCTGTTGATGTGATTTTTATATAAGAATATAGATATTTTCTATAAATACACAAATTTCTTTTGATTTATAAAAATTTATGATATAATTAATGGGCAAAAAATATTATTTAAGGAGGAATTTTATGTATAATAAAGAAAGAAAAACAAAATACGCAATACGTAAGTTGGCGGTAGCAACCGTATCACTTGCGATTGGAACAACAGTAGCTGTTCCTGCAATAGTAGATTCAGGACAAGTAGCACATGCAGAGGAGCAAGGGGTAGTAGCCAAAAAATATAAGGTAGAGTACCAAATTAATAATGCTAATTATCGAGAAATACGCAATATTCCGGCTGGACTTAAAGCTCTTATGCCGACAGATACAAAAGAATATGCCAAAGGAGAAACAATAAGAGCGACTGCACCTACACAAACAACATATGTAGATAGTGAAAATGATGGGGTTTGGACTTTTAAATCTTACGCGCAGGAAGAAAAAGTTGCTAATGATTTAACGGCACAAGGATCTAAACATGACACGATTGTATTTCATGCAGCTTGGGAGTTTAAGGCGAATACAGAGTATGAAGAAAGTTATGAATTTCTTAGTGGTACACCAGATAGAGAGTTACCGTATGAGATTAGTGCTAATTATTTACCGAAAATATTAGAGAAATTTGGAGTAGGTGGGGAAGTTCGTCCGCAAGTACCGTATAATTATATACATAAAGTCGAAGATGGTTATTGGGCATTTTCTGGATGGGATGTAAAGGGTGAGTGGCGCTATGGAGATTCATATTCTACGAATGGAGTACACTTAATTAATGATACGCAGTCCATTAAAAGAGCAGAAGATCTTAAATTTACAGGACGTTGGTACTTTTTTAGGAAAGAAGATATAAAAGGTGATATAAGTGATCCATTATATTTCCAAAGAAATTTTTTCTTGAAGGATAAGAAGGGATTTGAAGTTCCGCAAGATCTTCAGAATCGATATTCAGACAAGGAAATGTATAGATCAGCAGATCCAGATTCACATAGCTTAGATAGCGCTAATGCTGTTCAAGAAAATCCATTAGGAAGCTGGTATTTACATTATGAAGCTGGGCATGATGCAGGTAATGGACCTATTGCAGGTGTTGACCCAGGAGAAAGCAATGTATTTTGGAATCTGAATAGAATATATAGGTGGATATTCCAACCTAAAGCGGCTACTTACACTTTTGTTAGTGGAACATCAGGATATACGTTGCCTAGTGCTTATGCAACAAATTTATTACCACACGGATCTTTTGTAAATGGGGAAAGAAGAGGGCCAGGGTATAAAGAAGATGAGTATTTGAATGGGGATGTAATTAAACCGTATCAACCAGGAGAAACAAAAGATCATATACCACAAAAGCCTAAAAAATATATGTATGATGGAGTAAATAATGGGCTATGGACATTCCAGGGGTATGATAAAGACAGTGGAATTGTCGGAAAAGATGTGCTTAATTTTATAGGAACATGGACATTCACACCTACGAAAAATCCAACAATAACAAAAGTAGACAACCCAACCCAACTGACAGAAGAAGAAAAAGGGAAAGTAGAAAAAGCAGTAAAAGATGCGAATCCAACATTCCCAGCAGAAACAACGGTGACAGTAAAGGATGACGGCCGTGTAGAAATTAGGTATCCTGATGACCATATAGGAGTAATTCCTGCAACAGACACAGTAGCGGAAAAAGAAACATCAGTGAAACCAACAGTAGACAAAGTAGATACAGATGATACTAAGATAACAGGAACAGGAGTAGCCGGATCTAAGATAGTAGTAACATTACCAAATGGAGATACAAAAACAACAACAGTAAAACCAGACGGTAAATGGGAAGTAGACCTAGACAATCCACTGGCAAAAGACGGTGAAGTAAAAGTAACGCAAGAAGAAACAGACAAAAAAGTAAGTCCGATAGCACCAACAACGGTAGTGCCAACAACAGCGGAAGCAACAACACCAAACAACCCAGCTGTTACAAAAGTAGACAATCCAGCCCAACTAACACAAGATGAAAAAGACAAAGTAGTAGACGAAGTTAAAAAAGCTAATCCAAGTCTACCGGCAGGAACAACAGTGACAGTAGATGATAACGGAGATGTGACAATCACATATCCGGACAAATCAAAAGACACAATCCCTGGAACAAGCACAGTGGCAGAAAAAGAAACATCAGCGAAACCAACAGTAGACAAAGTAGACACTGACGATCTGAAAGTGACAGGAACAGGAGTAGCGGGATCTAAGATAGTAGTGACATTACCAAATGGAGATACAAAAACAACAACAGTAAAACCAGACGGTACATGGGAAGTAGACTTAGATAACCCACTGGCAAAAGACGGTGAAGTAAAAGTAACGCAAGAAGAAACAGACAAAAAAGTAAGTCCGATAGCACCAACAACAGTAGTGCCAACAACAGCGGAAGCAACAACACCAAACAACCCAGCAGTCACAAAAGTAGACAATCCAGCACAACTAACACAAGATGAAAAAGACAAAGTAGTAGACGAAGTTAAAAAAGCTAATCCAGGTCTACCAGCAGGAACAACAGTGACAGTAGATGATAACGGAGATGTAACAATCACATATCCGGATAAATCAAAAGACACAATCCCTGGAACAAGTACAGTAGCGGAAAAAGAAACATCAGCGAAACCAACAGTAGACAAAGTAGACACTGATGATCTGAAAGTAACAGGAACAGGAGTAGCCGGATCTAAGATAGTAGTGACATTACCAAATGGAGATGCAAAAACAACAACAGTAAAACCAGATGGTAAGTGGGAAGTAGACCTAGACAATCCACTGGCAAAAGACGGTGTAGTAAAAGTAACGCAAGAAGAAACAGACAAAAAAGTAAGCCCGATAGCACCAACAACAGTACTGCCAACAACAGCGGAAGCAACAACACCAAACAACCCAGCTGTTACAGAAGTAGATAATCCAGCACAACTAACACAAACTGAAAAAGACAAAGTAGAAAAAGCAGTAAAAGATGCAAACCCAACATTCCCAGCGGGAACAACAGTTACGGTAGATAACAACGGAGATGTAACAATCACATATCCGGATAAATCAACAGATACAATTCCTGGAATAAACACAGTAG
>NZ_JAPWBZ010000012.1:0-29255 GCF_041433685.1 Gemella sp. 27098_8_92 | reverse complement strand
ACCTATTAAGATTAGTAAAAAATCCTAACTAACTTAAGTGTTAGCTAGGATTGTTTTTTATTTTTTTGTTTGATGGATAAATGGTAGGCGTTCTGCTGGTTTTATTTCTCCCATTATAGAGTATATATAATCTTTTGTGGCTAGTAACGCATGACCACAAGGAGCTTTAAAAGATATTTCATCTAGTTTATACCAAGTATTTTCTTTTAGATTATAAACCAATTCTTTTTTGTTCCAGTTGAAATCTTTAACAGGGCGACGGAAGTAATCATTACGGTAGTTATCTTTTTCTTCACCTATTAAAGTACTAAGATTAAATACTGCTTCTTTCCAAATATCTTTGTCAAAACCGCCGATAACTAGCATTTCATTTTCATTAAGAGGTGCCCAATCTGCCCCTAGTAGAGAAATTTCTTCATTATCGATAATGACATCAGCAAGTTTTTCCCAAGTTTTAGTTGTTAAATTAAACTTATAACCGTCATTGAAAGTTACATCTGCGCCGCCACCATAAATATATAATTCATTATTGTAAATACAACTAATAGTTTGTGAGCGTAATTTTCCAGGAAATTCACCAATAACATCAAAATCTTTAGTGCATAGGTTATATGAATAAAGTTCATTAGTATTTTTTCCATTAATAGAGCCAATGCCAAGGTAAAGGATGTTGTTATCTACCTCGGCAATAGTATTTTCTACTGTAAATGGTAATATACCAAATACATTAACAACAAGTTTGTCATCAACTACAGTGAATACTAAAATTTCAGATAAATTTTCTTCTTTTGTAGCAATATAATAAAGTTTATTATCAGCAACAGCAGAAGGACCGTAAGCAAGAGGATAATCATATTGAATTTGATCTACTAGCGATAAATTGCCATTTACCTCTTTATATAGATAAACATCTTTGTGATTGATTTTTACACCTCCATCAACAGGTAAAATACCATCTTCAAAATTTGTGCCACCACCGAAGATAAGGTATGAACCTAAAATACCTTTAACAAGACCGGCTGTACCTAAGTTTTTATCATAACCTTTTTGAGGTGCGACAGTTGCTATATTTTTCCACGTTAATTTTGTACTCATAAAGTACCCCCCTTTTTTTTTTAATAAATTTATAAAATTATAACGCTTTCATTTATATATTTTATAAAAGACTACTCATAAAGGTGAGTAGCCTTTTTATTGTTATTTAAAATTAGCTTCTTTATCAACTAAAACATAAACACTTGGATGATTTTTAAGAATTGTACAAGGAATATTTTCAGTTATTTTTTCTCCTTCTACTAAACTTCTAATAGCTTCACGTTTTTCTTTACCAAAAGCTAATAAAATAATATGTTTAGTACGCATAATGTCTTTAATACCCATAGTCATAGCTTGTTTTGGAACAAGATTTATATCTCCATCGAAAAATCTAGAGTTAGCTTTTATTGTTTCTTCTTTTAAATCTACAACATGGACTCCCGCATCAAACGGTGTTCCTGGCTCGTTAAATCCAATATGACCATTTCCACCAATACCAAGAATTTGAACGTCAATTTGCGCCTTATCAAGCTCTTCTTGATATGTTTTAACAGCTAGTTCTAAATCAGCAGCAGATGCATTAGGAACATGTGTATTTTCTTTATTAATATCAATATGATCAAATAGGTTAGTATCCATAAATTTATGATAACTTTCTGGGTGATCATAGCTAATACCAACGTATTCGTCAAGATTATAAGATTTAATATTTTTGTAGCTGAAGTTTCCCGCTTTATAATCAGCAATCATTTCTGCATAAAGATCAGTAGGTGTAGAACCTGTTGCTAAACCTAATGTAGAGTTTTCATCTATTAGACTTTTTAAGATTTTATAGCTCTCAATAGAAGCTTCTTTTTTATTATCAAAAATTAAATATTTCATATATTATTTTCCTCTATTTTTTATTTTTTATATACTTCTTTCCCACGCGCAAATGTACGTAATACTTCATAGTCACGACTGATAACAACAAGGTCAGCATCATAACCGACTTTAATACGTCCTTTACGGTCAGCAAAACCTAACATTTCTGCTGGATTTTTTGTACAAGAGTTAATAGCAGCATCGACAGGAACAAGAGCGTCTTCGATTAAGACACGTAAACCATCGATAACGCGTAGTGTAGAACCTGCCAAGCGACCATCATCACGATGAGCACTACCATCTTCATAGATTTCCATATTCTCACCACCGAAGATGTAAGAACCACGACCGCAACCTTTAGCACAAAGAGAATCGGTAATCATAATTGCATGATCGCGCCCTTTTGCCGTGAAATAAGTATTTAGAGCATCTGTAGTAGAATGAATACCATCACAGATAACCTCACCATAAACGTCACGTGCACGAAGAGCAAAACCTACTTGACCACCATCACGATGATGGAAACCGACCATACCATTATAAACGTGAGTTTGAGATGTTGCACCATTAGCAAATGCTAAATAACTTTCTTTATAGTTACACGCAGAATGACCAAGACTTACACGAATACCTTGACTTACCAAATATTTAGTAAGTTTGTAGTCAACATCTTTTTCACAAGCGATAGTGATAAGTTTAATAAGGTTATTACTAGCTTTCTGGAATTTTTTAAATTGTTCAACACTTGGTGTTTGTATACAACTTAAAGGTTGAGCACCACGTTTTTCTTCATCAAGATAAGGTCCTTCGAAATGAATCCCAAGAATTTCTGCTCCTTCGTAGCCTTCATCATAAACTTTTGCAACATTAGCAACAGCTTTTAGTAAAACTTCTTCTGTTTGAGTAATAGTTGTTGGTAAAAATGAAGTTACACCTTCAGAAACAACATTTTTAGTCCAATTACGAAGTCCTTCTTCATCAACATCGTTAGTATCATAACCATAAGCACCATGAGTATGAACATCGATAAAACCAGGAAGGATGCGTTCATCACCAAAATCGTAATCAACTTTATCGAAATGATTGTAATCATAAATGGCAACAATTTTATTATCTTCGACTTCAATAGTAAGAGGAAGAAATTGGCTACTAGACCAAACTTTTTTACTTCTAATAAGCATAATATTACCTCTCTTTGAAATTTTTTTAAATATATCTACACGAAATTTAATGTGTTAAATATTATTCACCTTAATGGTAACATAAGAAAAGGCATTTTGTAAAGGGGAAAAGCAAAGTTCAATAACAAAAATACAAAGAGTTAATAATAGAATTTATTAAAAAATATAGCAAAATTAATTTAAGGTGTTAAATAAAAATAATTTTCTTGACTTTAATGAAAAGAGGTTTATAATGTATATAGAAAAAAATAGAAATAAATTTATAGAAAAATATAAAAAAGATGGAGAGATTTACTATGGAGAAAACAAAATTCTCTTTTTTAGGAGTAATAATGACTATAGGGATAATTTTTGGGGATATTGGAACCTCAGTTTTATATGTCATGAAATCTTTTATAAAAACAAGTGGAGATAACATGAATGAATTACTTGTTTTAGGATTTGTAAGTTTAATATTTTGGATAATGACATTACAAACTACAATTAAATATGTATTAATAGCTTTAAAAGCAGATAATAAAGGAGAAGGTGGGGTATTTTCTCTTTATGCATTAATAAAAAACAATACGAAAAAATTTGTTGTTTTTTTGGCTATGGTTGGGGGAGCTACACTTCTTGCAGACGGGGTAATAACACCAGCAATAACAGTAACATCAGCTATAGAAGGATTACATAATATTTTCCCTAATTTATCAACAAATGGAGTAGTTTTAATTGTTCTTGGAATATTCATTTTTATTTTCTCATTTCAACATTTAGGTACTAAGAAAATAGGAGGATTATTTGGACCAATAATGACGTTATGGTTTCTATCATTATTATTGTGGGGAGTACGAGCCATTACGACTAATTTAACAATTTTAAAAGCAATTAACCCATATTATGCATTAAGTTTAATAAGAAGCTATCCTGGTATTTTCTTATTACTTGGTGCAGTATTTCTTTGTGTTTCGGGTGCGGAAGATCTATATGTAGATTTAGGTCATTGTGGCAGAAAAAATATAAGAGCAGCGTGGACTTTTGTAAAAATATGTTTATTAACTAATTATTTTGGTCAAGCGGCATATTTACTATCAGAAAATTATAATCCTACAAAAAATCCATTTTTTGCTATAGTTCCAGAAAATTTGGTAATAATTCAAGTACTACTTGCAACACTTGCCGCCATTATAGCAAGTCAGAGTTTAATAACTGGTTCTTTTACGTTGGTATCAGAGGCAATTAAGTTAAATCTTTTTCCAAAATTAGTAATAAAATATCCAACGGACATAAGAGGACAGGTGTATGTTTCGGCTGTCAATATAATACTTTTTATTTTTAGTAGTTCAGTTGTAGTATTTTTTAGAACAAGTAGTAATATGGAAGCCGCTTATGGTTTAAGTATCAGTATAACAATGTTTGTAACGACAATCTTACTTAGCTTATATTTATATAAAATAAAAAATCAAAAAATTATAGCGTTAATATTTTTTATTGTTTTTGGATTAGAAGAAAGTTTATTTTTATATGCTAACAGTTTGAAGTTTATTAGTGGAGGATATATTACGGTAGTAATAGCAATATTGATTTTTGGTATAATGTTTATATGGTATAGAGGTGTGGAAATTAAAGAAAGAGAAAGTCAATATTTACCGGTAGAAAAATATAAAAAACAACTATTACAACTTAGTAGTGATAAAGATATACCAAAATATGCAACAAATCTAGTTTATTTAACAGGAGCAAAGTATGAAAGTGATGTAGATTATGCAGTTTTATATTCTATTTTAAATAAGCAACCCAAAAGAGCTAATGTCTATTTTTTTGTCCATATAAATGTAGTAGATGAGCCGTATAAAAGAGAATACAAAGTTACGAAATTTAGTGATAAGAAAATCTTTAAAATTACCTTTAATTTAGGATTTAGAGAACATCAAAGAATAAACATGTTTATGCATCAAGTAATAGATGATTTGTTAAAAAATAAAGAGCTAGATTTACAACCAACAAAATATAACTTGCGCGGAAAGATAGAAAGTGTAGGGGATTTTAGATTTGTATTAATAAATGAAGTATTAGGTAACAATAATGGATTGACTTCTTTTGATAGTTTTATAATGAGTTTACGATTAAAACTTAAGAGAATAACTGTTACCCCAGAAAAATGGTTCGGTTTAGATACAAGTATTATAACTAAAGAAGCAGTACCATTAAATGTTATACAAATAAAAGAAAAAAAATTAAAAAGAATAAACTAAAAAATATAAGTTTTATATAGTTGTAAAGTAGAAGTTTATTAACTTATTATTTTACAACTATAAATCTTGTATAAGGAAGATAATGTCGTTATTATATATTGTCACTTGTATTTTGAGGAGTATAAGCATATATTTGATTTTTATTTGTAGTGATTTTATTATGTAGAAGTTATTATTTTTTATATTACTTTAATTATAGTACAGTATGCACCCCCTCTTGAAAAAATCATATAAATATAGTAAGATAGTAGGGTGTATAACGTTTTTTATATGATAAAAAGACGTATATAATAGGGAATTAAACAAAGATTAATAAAGAAAAGAAAGAGAGAAAAGACAATGGGTCGTAAATGGAATAATATTAAAGAAAAAAAAGCGGCAAAAGATGCTAATACTAGTAAAATTTATGCAAAATTCGGTCGTGAAATTTATCAAGCGGCAAAAAGTGGAGAGCCAGATCCAGAAAGTAATAGAAATCTAAAAGTAGTTTTAGAACGCGCAAAAACATACCGTGTTCCTAAAAACATAATAGACCGTGCTATTGAAAAAGCAAAAGGTGGAAGTGAAGAAAACTATGATGAATTACGCTATGAAGGATTTGGAGTAAGTGGAACAATGGTTATCATCGATACACTTACTAATAATGTTAACCGTACTGCAGCAGAAGTACGTACGGCTCTTGGAAAAAATGGTGGGAATTTGGGAGTTACAGGTTCTGTTAACTATATGTTTGATAACACAGCTGTTATAGGTGTGGAAGGAAAGAGCGCCGATGAATTGTTAGAAATTCTTATGGAAGCGGATATTGATGCGAGAGATATTGTAGAAGAAGACGAACTTGCTCTTGTCTATGGAGAGCCAGAACACTTCCACGAAATTCAAGAAGCATTAAAAGCTGCTGGTATTGAAGAATTTGAAGTTGCGGAAATTTCTATGATTCCACAAAATGAAGTAACATTAAGTGAAGAAGATAAAGTGAAATTTGAAAGAATGTTAGAAATGCTTGATGATTGTGAAGACGTTCAACAAGTATATCATAACGTAAACTTAGATTAAGGAAAAAATATGGTAAAGAAAATAAAAAAAAGTAATTCATACAGCTATGATGATAGAACAATAAAACCAAATGTAAAAGGAAAAGGACTTCCAACACCAGAAGGTAATGAAGAAATTTTGGATTTTGATGGACAAGAAGCGTCTTACATAAAAAGACTGATTGCTTATATGATAGATTTAGCAATTTATATACCTATAGCACTTGTTTTTCATCGTACGACAATAACTTTGCGTGCTGCTGGAGGTGCTGAAAACGAACGTAATGCATTATATATGACTATTTCTATGGTTATTTTTGCGGTTTTATTATTTGGATATTTACCAAACAAATGGAAGGGCCAAACTATCGGAAAAAAATTATTGAAGATAAGACTAGTACCAACGGATAGAAAGAGAATAGAGATTTCTAAATATTTAGTAAGAGAGTTTTTAGTAAAAATTACACTATGTTGGTTAATAACGCCGGTGATAGGAGCTTATTGGTTGTATAAAAAATATATAGTAAAAGAAACCAACCCGATATTAATACATGATATGTTAGCAAACACAAGAGTGGTAGACGTACAGGAAGTGAAATAAAAAGAAAAAACATAGTTCTTTTATATAAGAACTATGTTTTTTTGAAAATCTAAATAGAAAATAGTAATATTAGTTTTATATTTTAAATAAAAATGATAAAATAAAATAGATAATTAGTAAAAGATACTATAGGTGGGAAAATGTTAAAAATAGATAGACATAGTTATATATTAGAAGAATTAAAGAAGAAGCATTTGGTAAGGGTAAGTAATTTAGCTAAAGATATGAAAGTAACCGAGATGACAATTCGTAGAGATCTTCAAGAATTAGAAGATTACGGACATCTAACTCGTATTCATGGGGGAGCAAAATTAAAACCTAAAAACTTTTACCAAGAAGATAATTATAATAAAAAAATCTCAGTAAATGTTGAAGAAAAAAAACAAATAGCGCGCAAAGTTGCAGAATTAGTAAAAGATAATGAAACGATATTTATAGGTGCAGGGAGTACAACAAGCTATTTAGCAGAATATCTTCAAGATCGTAATATAAATATTGTTACAAACTCAATGATAGTATTTGAACAGTTTAAAGATAATCCATCATGTGATTTAATATTTATTGGGGGGAGATACCGACCTAAAACAAAAGGTTTTGTTGGATATTTCACCCAAGATACATTAAGTAAAATAAGCGTTAATAAAGCTTTTTTAGGGGTAAATGGCTTGGATTTGGAGAAAGTTACAATATCGGATGAAGAAGAAGGACGTTGTAACGATACAATATTAAACAATGCGACAGAACGTTATGTTCTTGCGGACCACAGCAAATTTTCAACGCATGCATTTTATACATTCTATCGATTAAAAGATTTAACGGCGATTATTAGCGATGATGTTCTTGATGACAATATAAAAGAACAGTATAAAAAAGAAGTGGAGATTTTATAATTTAGTTACTTATCGAAGGGGTGAAGTATTATGGTAAGACCACAAACAAAAGAAGATTTGATGATTGCAGCTAAGGAAAACTTTGAAAAATTAAATACATTAATCTCAAAAATGTCTGATAAAGAATTAACTACCCCTTTTGATTTTTCAAAGGATGAAAAGAAAAAAGAAGCTCATTGGAAAAGGGATAAAAATTTAAGAGATGTTTTAATTCATCTTTATGAATGGCACCAGCTTATTTTGAATTGGGTAGAATCTAACCAAAAAGGAGAAGAAAAACCATTTATTCCCCAACCATATAACTGGAGAACTTACGGCGATATGAACGTAGAATTTTGGAAGAAACACCAAAATACATCTCTTGAAGATGCAACAAAAGCTTTGCAAAAATCACATAAAGAAGTTTTAAAACTAGCCGAAAACTTTACAAATGAAGAATTATTTTCAAAAAAAGTTTATAAATGGGTTGGAGGAAGTACTCTTGGATCATATTTTGTAAGTGCTACTTCTAGCCATTATGATTGGGCTATAAAAAAATTAAAGGCTCATCAGAAAAATTGCAACTAAGATATAAAATATATAACTATGAGGAAGTAAAAGCAGATTAGCGGATACTTCCTATTATTTTTATAGTAAAAAATAATAACTAAAGTTGGAATAGAAGAAGATAAGATAATTTATTTATTGACTTGAAGAAAAATATTTGATAAAATATGAATGAATTAAAAACAAAATTCATTCATCAAGAGGAAGGAGGATGAAAATTGAACAAAAAGCAAGCGTTAAAACAAGCGGCTTATGATGTTTTTTCTAGAAAAGGCTATAAAGCAACAGCTATTTCAGAAGTTGCAAAACAGGCAGGTATGGCAGTTGGCTCTTTTTATAATTATTATGCAAGTAAAGAAGAAATTTTTCTAGATGTTTATATAGACGAAAATAATCGTATTCGACAAGTTATAATGAATGATATAGATTGGCAAGGAGATGTCGTTGAACTTATAGGTCAACTTTTTGGTCAATCAAGAAGCTTGGTTTCATCTAATAAAATTTTAGCAGAATGGTATAATCCAGCTATTTCTAATGAATTGCATAGCTATTATTCTTCAGAGGAAGGTAGGGAGTCGAATCCATTCCACCAGTTTTTAATAGAAACATTTACTAAACGTATGTTGAAGGAAGGGTATTCTCAAGAAAAAATCCAAGAGGTTTTAGAAGTTTATCATCTTTTTTACTATATAGATATGAATATTACAGAAAAAGATGTACCCAACGTTAATCAGACAATAGAAACCTTAGCAACTTATTTTGTAAAAGGATTATTTAAATAAAGAATAATAATTCTTTATTTTTTAAATATATATGAATGAATAATAAATTATATTCATTCATACAAAGTAACATACTTTTAACTATATAAAAGTGTATTATTAACTATAAAACTGTGCTTGATTTAGATTTATAATCTGTTAAATAAAAAAATGAACGTATATATTATTAACTATAAAATTTTTGAAAGAGGAAGAAAATGAAAAGAGGTAAAAAAATGTTAACTATTATTCTTATTACAACAGTGGTTCTAGGGTTAATAACGTGGGGAGTATTTGTATTTCTTGGACGTAGTCAAACTTTAACGATCAAATCAATAGAAAATGCTAGCGCTGATCTTTATGTTGTTCGATTGGAAAAACCAGATAATATGACTTGGAAATCAGGGTCTTATGTAAAAATCACTCTACCTAAAGTAAAGGATAGCAAGCAAAATAACAGATGGCTTACTATTGCATCTAGTCCTGAAGAAAAAGAAATTATGATTTTAACCCATAATAGTGGTAGTATTTATAAGAAAAATTTAACTAGTTTGCAGGTTGGAGCAAAGGTTGAGGTAAGTTGGGTAGGTGATAACTTAGAGATTGCAGATAACCAAGAACCTATTATTTGTTTTGCATCTGATGTTGGTATCGCTGCGATGAGACCAATCGTTAAAGAATGGAACTCTAAACGTACAATTATACTTAATCATCTAGATAAAGGGGTGAATATTTTTAATAATGAGCTGATAGAGTTATCAAATAAAGGAAAAGACTTTACCTATGAAACTAGTGCGAGTATAGAAAAAAGTCAAGAAAAACTAAAAAAAGCAGTGGGTATGTATGGGAACAATGCTATATATCTATTGTCAGGTCAACCAGATGATGTTAAAATTATGGAAAAATTTTTAGAAAATAACGGAATAAATAAGAAAAAAATAAAAACAGATAGTTTCAGAGGTCTGAAGTAAAAGTTAAAAAACACTCCCGAAAACTTAATATATAAGTTTTCGGGAGTTTAATATGTTTAAAATATAGTTTATATTTTATTTAAAAATAGATGTTTTAAAGCTATCTGTTCTTTGAAGAAGTTTTTTATAGACTTCTTCTTTTAGTTTCAACGTATGGTTCATTGATACTGATTTATTGCCATTGTTATCTGATTTAAGAGTTTGCGCATCTTTTTCAACAGCATCTTTAAACAATGCAAGAAGTTCATCATAAGATGAAACAGTAGTACCATTTACTTCAAACGTAGTTAAACCTACTTTAGCTTTATCTTTTACTTCTTGGAAGTAAGCTTTTTTGAAATCTTCTAATGTAGAGAATCTACCACCAGAAATTTTGTTGATTATATATTTATCACTTAGAACTGAGTGGCCATCCGTTTTAGAGGCTTGTTTATATTTATTAGAAGCATAGCCAAGGAATCCATTTTCATAACCGTAGTAACCCCATAATCTAAATGCATTATGTTTGAATGAAACTGCACCTGGAGCTCCATTACTAGTATTACCTCCATAAATACCAGTCATCATTTTAACACCTACATAAGGAGATTGATCGTGGTAGCTAACTACTTCTGGTTTATAAACACCATTGCCTGGATTACGGTTAGTCATTAATTGTTGATCGACCAAATCATTAACAGATTGAATGTCTAAGCCGTCTTTTTCTTCTTTTGATAGATGACGAATCTTATCCCATTGATCAAGGTTGTTGCCATCACGGTACTGTTTATCCATTTTCTTGAACCAAGCACCGTTTAAATCTCTATTTTGTTTAGAAATAACAGCTTCTGCCTCAATTTCGTCAAGAAGAGTTAAAGCATCGTTATAGCCCCTCATATAGCGATCGATATCATCTCTTGTTTTTAGGGTTTTTGGATCGGTAATATACCATTGATTTCCATCATTTGGACGTTTAAATACCATATTGATACCTAACGAACCGAACTCATCAGCCCAACTGCTAGGTACTGGAGTTTGTAACATACCTTGAGCAAAAGCTTCAAAGCTAGTTCCTTCACGGCGACCAAAACCGCCAAGGTAGATGTGTGCATCATTAACGTGTGTTGTTTCATGAGTATAAACAGAAATACCATATTCGTCAATCATATTTAAGTAAATATAGTTTACTTCTGTTCTAGTATCATTTGGATTACCATAAATTACAGCATATGCACCAGCACCATTATTTCCAAAGTGTTTACCGATAGGTCCGAATAATTCACGAAGTGGAGAATATTCATTTTGTTGTCCGTATCTACCGTATTTATCAACCCATCCACCAGGAGCGTTATAACCTTCCCAAAGAGGGATAACTGAGTCTCTTAATAGACGGTTTTTAACATTATCAGCAGCTAGACGATACCAGAAGTCGTAGTAGTTTCTATAACTATCTGCAGCTTTGTCCACCATATCCTTAATATCAGCGAATGATTTTTTACCTAATCTTTCAGCACTACCAAAAGCTATAGCATTGTAGTTAGAAATCAGGTAAATATGTGATTTCTCTATATTAAGTAGAGGAAGAAGAGTTTTTCTAAGGTGAGCACGTTTTAAATTATCGAATGCTCGATACTTAGTATTTTTAATCGCATCTATTTCTGAAGCACGTTCAGCGATGTATACTTTATCTTTAGTTGCGTCGATAAACCAATCGTTCATATCTGTAAAGTTTGTAAATAGACTACGATTATAGTTTAAGAATGACTCTAGGTGTCCTGATTTTGTAGATTTTGCAAGAACTTCACCAAAGGCTTCGAATGTTCTTGAACCACTAATATAACTTTCTTTAGAACCCATCTCGATAAGTCTGTCTAAAACATCAACATTTTTACCGTAAAAATCAGGTTTAAACAGCATAAGTTCTTTAATATTTACCTCACCAAATTTAACCCCGTAGTAACGGTTTAGATAAGTTAAACCTAGTAATAGAGCAGCTTTATTTTTCTCAACTTTATCAAGAATCATTTGTTGAGCTGCTAAAGAATTATTTAGTTGATGATCCTCATTTTGAACTAATTTTTCAATGAATACATCAAGATTTCTCTTAACATAATCAAAACTTTCTTCTAAATAAAGGTCTTTTATCGCATTTACTTTGTTATTACCAGTTCTATTTAAATGTTGATAAATTGGCTCTGATTGTAGATCTATTGGACTTAAGATAGCTTTTATACCATTGATAAGATTACTATGATCTTTTTGAACGATATTAGGTGTATATTTAATTCCAAGATTAGTTATTTCATATTCTTTAACGTTAGTTAAGCCGGCATTACTTTCAGATAAGTTGAAGTAGTCTTTAGTTCCGTCAGCATAGTGAACGACAATTTTATTTGCAGCACTAAGGTTAGTGATGAAATCATTGTTATTCATCGGTGTAACAGAAAGAACTTCTTTTGTATTTAAGTTATGATCTTTAGCAAGTTTATTCGCTTGGTTAACGATATAATCTTTATTATAGAATGGTTGTAGCTTTTCAAGGTTTTTGTATGCTAAGCTGTAGTCAGTATTATAATCTTGAATATCTGTATATGCTTTGTCACTAGGTTTGATATTGTTGATAGTGTTCATAGTGTATGCTTCACTTGTTAGTGTATCAGCGGTAATATTGAAACCAGCAACTTTTGCATCAGCATCAGCTTTAGATAAGTGTTTTAATTTATTTTTGTTTTTATTATCTCGACCAGTACCATCTTCAGAAGAACTATATCCGACAACTCCAAATAAGTTTGATACAAAAGGATTTGCATCTTCATCATTAACATCGTTCGAACCGAATATCTCTTCACCTTTAATCACTTTAGCATATGTTACGTTATTTTGAACCGCTCCATATGGCCAAGTTTTGGCAACTATTCCACCAACATATTTAGTATTTTTAACATCAAGAATACCTTTTGCTACAGAGTTTGTTAGTTTTCCTTTTGTTCCTGATAGCCAACTATGTGCTTTATAGTTTACAAAAGGTACTAGCATACTTGCATGTGCATTATTAGCGGTAATAGTGGCATCCACATAAGCTCTATTAACAAATCCCATATAGTTAGAACCAGCAATACCACCTACTGTAGAATCATTTCCGACAGAATTTATTTTACCAATAAATGCAACATTTTCAACTTTTCCATCTTCATGGATATTGTTAACAACTCCGGCAACATTATTTTTACCAGTTATAGAACCGGTAATCTTAACATTTTCAATAGTTGCATTATTTTTTAAATTATTTCCAATAGTAGAGATATTATCTTCTCCAGACCTATCTATTGCAACATTTTCAAAGTTAATATTTTTGATTATTGCATTACTGATATTATTAAACAATGGATGTTCTAGGTCGTGAATAGCGTAACGCTTATCCCCATTACTTAAGAGTTTACCTGTAAATTCCGCAGTAACGTAAGATTTACCCGCTGGCACAACATTTTTAGCGCTCATACTTTGACCAAGAAGGAATTCTCCAGCCGGATTTGCTTGCATAGCGCTTATTAATTCTGCAAAATCATAATAAACATTATCTTCTTTGGTTTTTGGTTTTTCTATGTAGTAAGTATATACGTCGCTAAGATTATTACTTGCGTTGCGTTGCACTAAGTTGTCAGCAACAGCAGTTACTTTATATACTTTTTTACCATCAACCTCTGCATCTTCGATATTTTTAACAGCTAATAGTGTTGTTTTATGGTCGTTTGATGTAACTTTTAGATAATAATTAGTTAAATCTTGAGGGATAGATGTTAGTCTTGTAGCATCTGACTCAACTTTATTTTCATATTTAATTAAGTCCGTGCGCTTAATATCTTTAACTTCAATCTTTTTAGGATCTAGAAGAATTCTTTCATCAGAAAGAGTCTCTGATTTTTCTCCATTTCCTCGATTATAAACTATTTTTGTAGATAATGTGTATTCTTTATAAAACTCTAGATTGCTCAAAACAGCATCTAAATTTTCTTTAGTTAAGTCTACAGTTCTTACTACTTCACTACCTTTTTTAAGAGTAGCTGTAATAGATTTTATTTCAGTATTAGTAGGATTTTCTAAAGAGTACTTAGCTGTAGCGTTATGTTCTAACTCATTTTTGTTAATAGTAACAAGTTTTAATACAGGTTTATCAGTAAGTCTTACTAAGTTTTCAATAGCTCTTAGTAAGTTTTGAGTAGCTTCATTTACCGCATTTTGAGTGGTATCATTATCGTTGTTAACCGTGTTTGCTGAAGCCAGAACAGTAGTTAAGTTAGTCCAAGAAGAAGTAGTATAATCATCTTGATTTTTACTGTTAGCAGTAGCAATAGCGTTTCTCAATGCAGTTTTATCTATAGTTGGTGTCTCTTTAGTACCAACAGCAACAATTTTATTAACCGGTTGAGTGGTAATAGAATTATCGATAACCTTACTAGTTTGTACTCCATCAACAGTAGATACTTCAGTTAAGATAGTACGTTCACCATTAACCCCATCACGGATAACTCTAGTCTGACCTTTAGGAAGAGTATCATCATTTTGCTCGATAGTCTCGAAAGCAACAGCCTCTTTTGTAACTTTTAATTCAGGTTTTTCAACGATGGCAACTTTTGGACCTTCATCTGGCGTCGTTTTGTGCTCTGGAGTAGGCGGAGTTACTTCTTTAGTACCAACAGCAACAATTTTATTAACCGGTTGAGTGGTAATAGAATTATCGATAACCTTACTAGTTTGTACTCCATCAACAGTAGATACTTCAGTTAAGATAGTACGTTCACCATTAACTCCATCACGGATAACTTTAGTCTGACCTTTAGGAAGAGTATCATCATTTTGCTCGATAGTCTCAAAAGCAACAACTTCTTTAGTAACTTTTAGTTCAGGTTTTTCTTCAACAAGAACTTTTTTACCCTCAGTTGGAGTTGTTCTGTGTTCCGGTTGAGCTTGAGGTGTTGGGTTTGACGGATTTGTTGGGTTTGTTGGAGCGATTGAACTTGTTGAGTTTGTTGGGGTAGGTAAGGCTTTTAGATCGCTTTGTGTGAAATATCCAACATAAGAGTAACCATCTATTTTTATTACACCACTTGCCAATTCGTTAGAGTTAGCTACAGTTTTTTGAGTATTATAGCTTACCAACTCTTTATTTTCGAAAGCGAAAGATTCAAATGGCATACCAACACTTTGCCCCATCGCACCGATTAGAACAACGCTAAGTACTTTGTTTCTGTATTTTTTAGATACTAAAAGAACTACAAGAACAGCAGCACCTATGGCTAAACCTGTTAAAGGAAGAGAACTTTGTCCAGTATTAGGTAAAGTCTTAATCTCTGATGTAGGCTTAGACTCCTTTTTATAAACCATGTAATATGTTTCATTTTCTTTAACATCACTAGGTATATTTTTCTTTATTAAACTTTTTTCCGCGTCTGTTAATTCATTTTCTGATAAATATGTATAATTAACATTTGTATTTTCATTTGCTAAAACTTCGCTTGGCGCATAACTTCCGAAAATTAAGGCACCGATAACTACAGGTGCAGCACCAAGAGATAATTTTCTAATAGAAAACTTTAAAATTTTATTGTTATTTTTGTCTTTTATTTTCATAAAAAAATTATTTCTCCTTTCTATAATATCTAGACCATATAATTCTACCAAAAAAGCTATCTTATTACAATTAATAGGAATCAAAAAAGGCGGAAATTTATAAAATATTAATGAGTTTTTAATTTTGTAAGGAAATTATTTATTTTATATTTTTACTTAGTGATAGTTGAAAAAACAGAAGGGATTAATTTTTATTATTTTATAGTTTTATTAAGGTATAAATATCTTTGATATTCTCTAATAAAAATTACAATAATTAACTAAAAAAATACAACTGTATTAATCAGGTGAAAAACAATGGTAGTAATATTTATAATAAATTAATATTTATTTATTTTTTAAAAAATATGTTAATAAAATTATGTAATGATTGATAATATAAGTTTTATTAATAATGAAGTTTAAGGGGCTCTATGAATAGAGTATTAAAAATGATATATGCGAAATTAAAAATTATTGAAATAGTTGCGGTGATAAAGAAAATGTGATATAATATAATAAATAGTTGTAATAGTACAGTAAAAAAATACATAAAATAAAAATTGTAATTAAGAAAGGATGATTTTTTATGGATGGAGACAAGACCAAGGTCAATATCAAGAAAAAAAAGAAAGAGGCCACGATAATAAAAAAAGCTATTAGTTTAGAAACATTTGTATTTTTAGCAGTATTCTTTTTAATCTTCGGCTTAATGGCACGTAAGATGGGAACACCGCTAATGTTTAAAACGATGATGGCGACAGCTCATGACTTGTTGTTAAATACGGTGTTTTTCATAATGGCGATGGCTGTTATAGCTGGGGCGATTAGTGCTCTATTATCGGAGTTTGGGGCAATAGCACTTATCAATAAAATATTTGCGCCATTGATGAAACCTCTTTGGGGAATGCCGGGTGCGAGTGTAACCGGGGCAATAGCAACTTATTTATCGGATAACCCAGCTATTATCCCATTTGCAAAAGATAAACGTTTTGTGGCATTTTTCAAAAAATACCAAGTTCCTGCACTTTGTAACTTGGGGACAGCATTTGGTATGGGTCTTATCGTAACGATGTTTATGATGGGGCAAGGTGCTGGTTTTGTTAAAGCAGCAATTATAGGTAATGTCGGAGCGATTATAGGGAGTATTATAAGTGTACGTTTAATGCTAAGACAGACTAAAAAATATTACGGAGATGAAGCGGAAGAACCAATGATAGAATCAAATGAAACAGATGAATCATTGGATAAAGTAAGAATAATCCGTGATGGAAACATGTTCCAACGTGTACTAGATACAATATTAGAAGGTGGAAAAACTGGGGTAGAAATGGGGATGGCAATTATTCCGGGTGTACTTATCGTTTGTACATTCGTTATGATGTTAACATTTAAAATGCCTGCTAATGGGTATACAGGAGCGGCGTATGAAGGTGTTGGATTCCTACCTTGGTTAGGAGAAAAATTAACATTTATACTTGAACCATTATTTGGTTTCAAATCTGCAGAGGCAATAGCCTTCCCAATTACAGCGTTGGGTGCAGTAGGTGGAGCAATCTCCCTAGTGCCAGAATTTTTAAAAAATGGTCTTATTGGACCAAACGATATTGCTGTATTTACAGCGATGGGTATGTGCTGGAGTGGATATTTAAGTACACACATCGGTATGATGGATGCTTTAGGTGTGCGTAAACTTTCATCAAAAGCGATAGTTTCTCATACCATTGGGGGAATTGTCGCAGGGATTGTAGCCCACTATTTATTCTTATTACTGGGATAGATAAAAATAATTAAATATATTGAAAAAGGCCGAGTACAATACTGTACTGGGTCTTTTGATAGCTATATATCAACCTATAATAAAAAACTAAATTTTGATAAACGCTAAAATTTATAGTATAATTAACAAAAATTAATAAAGAAAAATATTAATCTAACTTTACTACAGAATGTTAGAGAATAGTTTTCAAAAGAAAGTAATTTAGTTGGGAAAAACTTGCAAGAAGGACAAGGGGAAGAAGATGGAAAATTACAATAATGATAAAAATACATATATTAAACGTATGAACAAAACAGCCCTATCAAAATTTGATGTACTAAAACCATATTTAAAGAAAAAAACTAAAGTGCTTGATTATGGTTCAGGAATATCGCCGGATTTTATTAGAAGTGTTCAGCAAACAGGTGCAAAATATTATGCTTATGATATTTCACCAACAGTACAAAATGAGTTGGCCAATTTAAATATAGATGTTATAACAGATGAAAATTTAGCGAAAAGCAAAGAGAAATATGATATCATTTTTATGTCAAGTGTATTTCATGAAATAATAAGCTATATGTCTCGACCTGAAAGAATAAAGGTATTAAAACAAATACATCGAAATTTGAAAAAAGATGGAAAACTTATTATAAGAGACTGGGCGAATAAAAATTCTGATATACCATATACATTACATGTGAAAAATGAAAAAGTTAGTAAAGAAGTGGATAGATGGATAAAAAAACTTAAAGAAAATTCAATTATACAAAATGTTGAAAAATTTGATAATAAAGAATATCAAACAACAGAAAAAGAGGCTTATGAATTAGTATTTCATGTAGTATGGGGATTGCAATCTCTAGAAAGAGAAAGTAAAGAAGAATATAATATCCATGATTATTTGGAAAAATGGTTGCTCAAACCGTTAAATTTTAAAGTTTCTAATGTAATAGAAGAAAAAGATGAGAGTTATCTACAGTATTTACAGAAATATTTTAAATTAAAGGAAGTACCTTTTTATACAAAATGTATACTAATATTAGAAAAGGAAGAAATATAATAGTAAATAATAAAGGGTGTAAATTAATTACACTCTTTTTTTGTATAATTATACATTTTTTATAAATATATGTTGCCTCTAGAACAAAATAAAATATTTTAAAATAGAAATAAAGAATATTATATCTGCCGTTGCATAGTAACTATTTCAGGAGTATAATAAAATTAGAAAAGTATAAGGAGATAATACATGGAAAGATTTAAAAGTATTAGTTTTTACTATACGTTATTATTGATGTTTATTGTTTCTATGGCAGCGAAATATCTAGCACAGCTTCCGATGCTAAAATTATTTGGACATTTAGTAATAGCCTTAGTAATAGGAATGATATTGCAGATATTTACAGGATTAAAAGAACAGGTAAAACCTGATATTCCGTTTATTAGTAATAAGTTTTTGCGTTTGGGAATAATTTTATTAGGATTCAAGTTGGCTTTAGATAGATTACTTTCAGAAGGTAAGAAAACTTTGATTTTGGCATTTTTTATCGTTTTATTTATGATTTTACTGACTTATTATATGTGCCGACTTTTTAAAGTGGATCATGAATTAGCTTTGCTTTCTGCATGCGGTTGTGGTATTTGTGGGGCAGCTGCAGTTATGGGTGTTAGCGGGCAATTACGTGCTAAAACGGATAATAGTGTTCTTGCTGTTGCTGTTGTAGCGATACTTGGTACGGTGTTTACGTTAATAGAAGTAACGTTAAAACCATATTTAAACCTAGAGCCTTATAATTATGGTGTATTTACCGGAGGAAGTCTTCATGAAATAGCTCATGCGGTTGCTGCAGGTGGAGCAGGAGGACAGGTTGCGCTTGATACAGCCATACTGACGAAGTTATCTCGTGTTCTTATGTTGATAGTAGTTGCTATAGTCCTTGTTGTAATTAATCACCGTTCGAACAGTGATGCTCAAGGGAAAATGCCAATGCCTTATTTTATTTTAGGTTTTATAGCTATGAGTATATTAGGAAGTTATGTAAGTTTCTTAAAACCGCTAGCCCCTTATTTAGTAGATGCAGCTTATATATTTTTAGGTATGGCGATGGCGTCTTTAGGAATGAGCGTTAATTTTAAAGTTATTAAAGAACGAGGATTGCGTGTTTTTACAGCGTGCTTTTTATCATCGGTTATTCTTATGCTAATATGTTATTTAGTAGCTAAGTTTATATTTTAATAAATAACCTTTTAGGATTAGTTAACTTTATCAAAAAACGATAATTTTAGCATAAATTCTAAAGGGTTATTTTTCTTATATTATTTTCAAATTGTCTAAATAATTGATATAATATAAAAAAGATAACGTTAAAGAAGATTTTAAAAATAATAAAAAATACTTTATAAAAAATCGTTAGATTAAGGAGAGCAAAGCTATGGCAATTACAAAATTATTAGGAATAAAATATCCCATCTTTCAAGGCGCGATGGCTCAAATTGCACGTTACGAGTTGGTAAGTGCAGTTTCTAATGCGGGAGGATTAGGGATACTAGCTTCAGGGGGGATGAGTCCTGAAGAACTACGTGAGCAAATAAAAAAATGTAAAGAACAAACGACAAAACCTTTTGCGGTTAACTTAATGCTGATGATGCATAATATCAATGAAATAATAGATGTTGTTATCGAGGAAGGTGTTAAAATAGTTACAACAGGAGCGGGAACTCCAAGAAAATTCATGCCACGTTTGACAGAAGCGGGTGTTAAGGTTATTCCGGTAATTCCATCGGTAAAAGCTGCAAAAAAAATGGAAGAATTAGGTTGTGCTGCTGTTGTTGTTGAAGGAATGGAAGCTGGAGGACACGTTGGAACAAGTACTACTATGGCGCTTTTACCACAAGTAACAAAAGCGGTGAATATTCCTGTAATTGCTGCAGGAGGTATTGCTGATGGGCGAGGTGTAGCTGCTGCGTTTTGTTTAGGAGCAAGTGGTGTTCAAATGGGAACAGTCTTTTTAGCTACTCACGAATGTCCAATTTCGATAGAGTATAAAAACTTAATTTTGGAAGCAAACGATACATCAACAACATTAACGGGTACGAAGTTTGGGGCACCGGTTCGAGGTATAAAAAATGAACTGACAAAAAGATATCACGAATTGGAAGAACAATCATCTACACTTATGGAATTAGAAAAACTAACATTAGGTTCTTTGAGAAAAGCTGTTTATGATGGTGATGTAGAAAATGGTTCAGTTATGTCTGGACAAATAGCGGGACTTGTTGATGAAATTCGTCCGGTAGAACAAGTGATAGTTGATATATTAGAAGAAGCAAAAGTAACATTAGCAAATGTAAAAATAGACTAGAAAATTAAGAAAATATCTAACTGTAAACCCTCTAGGTAGCATATCTATTAAATAAACTTACTTGCGGAAGGATTAGTTATGATAGAACAAAAAAATAAAAAAGCATCTTTCTCCTTTGTGTGGAGCTAATGTCTTTAAAACTAATTTATTAGAAACAGAGAATTATTCTGATTTCACAAGATTTCTTCGCTCAAGAAAATAAAAAACGATCATAATAAAAAATAAAACCACTCAAAAAAGCAATTTTTTTGCTTGTTTTTGAGTGGTTTTTGCTTGAGTTTGATTGAAACACTGTAGTATATTAAGTATAATGAATTTGGGAGTCAAGGAGAAGAAAAAATGGTAAATGAAAGACAGAAAAGAATTTTAAACTTGTTAGAAGAACGAGGTTCACTTGGTCTACATGAGCTTATAGATTATTGTGAGGTATCTGAGGCAACAATCAGAAGAGATTTAACAAGATTAGAAGAAAAGAACTTATTGTATAGAACTCATGGTGGAGCGATGAAGCGTACTTCTGCTCGAGGAAGTGAAATAGGTGTAGAAGCAAAACGCACCGAGTTTTTACCAGAGAAAAAAGAAGTAGCAAAGTATCTTTGTAAAAATGTAGTTCAATCAGGGCAGACTATCTATCTTGATGCAGGGACATCTACTTATGAAATGATTGATTATCTGCGTGATAGAAAAATAACAGTCGTAACAAACTCTATCTATCACTTGCCACGACTTATTAATAATAAAATACATACTATTATATTAGGTGGAACGCTTAAACATTCCACACAAGCTGTAATTGGTCATACAGCGATTGAACAATTGAAAAATTATAGTTTCGATATGTGTTTTGTTGGTTGTAATGGCATTGATGAAAATTTTGGTATAACGACTGCGGATGAGAATGAGGCTTTTATAAAAGCTGTAGCGATAAAAAATAGTAAGAAAAAATACATTTTGGCAGATAAAAGCAAGTTTGATCACCGCAAGTTTCACAAGTTTGTGGACTTAGAAGAAGTAACAATCGTAAGTTACGATGTACCAGAAAACTATAAAAAATACGCTAATATATTAATAGTAAAAGATAAGGAGGAAGCATAAATGTATTATACAATAACTTTAAACCCAGCGGTAGATATGCTTACAAAAGCTAGTAACTTCGCACTTGGAAAATTAAATAGAACGCAAGAAGCGAAATATGTAGTCGGTGGGAAAGGTATCAATATTTCGATATTATTGAACAATATAGGCGAAAAAACAAAAGCACTAGGTTTTGTTGCAGGTTTTACAGGATATTTCATTAAATCAGAATTAGATAAATTAGGTATAGAACATGACTTTGTTGAAACTCTTGGAACGACCCGTATTAATATGAAGCTTACCACCGATACTGAAACGGAAATCAACGGTCAGAGTAGTGCGGTAAACGTAGAAAACATCACAGAATTTTTTGCAAAACTAGATGTTTTGACGACAGAAGATGTAGTTTTCTTATCAGGAAATGTTATTGCAGGAATGGAACTCGAAGATTTCAAGAAAATTGCAGAAAAAGTAGTGACAAAAGGAGCAACTTTAGTAGTTGATAGCAACAAAGATTTAGTATTAGATACCTTACAATACAAACCATTTGTTGTTAAACCAAATGAATTTGAACTAGGAGAAATGTTTGGAATAACACTAAACGGGTTGGAAGAAATCCTAGTTTATGCGCGAAAATTACAAGAGCGCGGTGCTCAAAATGTTCTTGTTTCACGTGGAGCAAAAGGAGCAATATTATTAACTGAAAATGATGAAGTGTTGGAAGTGAACGTAGCACAAGGTAAAATCGTCTCAACGGTAGCAGCAGGGGATAGTATGCTAGCGATGTTTGTAGCTAAATATAACGAAACGAAAGATTATGCAGAAGCGCTGAAATATGCATCAGCAGCAGGTGGAGCAACATCATTTTCTATTGGCGTAGGAAGTAAGGAGCTAATTGAAGAGTTGCTACCACAAATCAAGGTAAAGAAATTAAAATAGACTTAGTGGAGTAAAGACAACTAAACAATAAAATGTATTTCCCGAGAAATAAAAAATTTAAAGGTCAAGTAGACCGATATAAAATATTAAGGAGAATTCAAATGAAATTAACTGATGTTATCAATTATGACTTAATACAATTTAATTTTAGTGCGGAAGATAAAAAAGAAGCATTAGATAAACTTACTACGATGTTAGTAGATGAGAAAGTTATCGAAAATAAAGATAATTTCTTAAATGCGTTGCTTGCTCGTGAAGCTCAATCAACTACAGGAGTAGGAGAAAATGTTGCGATTCCTCATGCAAAGAGTGTGGATTTTGATAGAGCGATGATTATTTATGCGAAAAGTAATGATGGTGTAGAATGGGAAAGTTTTGACGGACAACCAGCTAAACATATCTTTATGATTTGTGCGCCAGATGGTGGAGCGGATGAGCATCTTAAAGCTCTTGCATCGTTATCCCAAGCGCTGATGGACTCAGAGGTGAAAGCTGGATTAGAAGCAGCAACTACAAAAGAAGATGTAGAAAAAGTCTTTGCAGATTTCGTAGCAAAAACTCAACCGGAAAAAGAAGAAGTAACAGCACCAAGCGGAGAAAAACCTTATATTATTGCTGTAACAGCTTGCCCAACAGGGATTGCTCATACATTTATGGCTGCAGAAAAAATCAAAGAAACAGCTAAAGAAATGGGCGTAGATGTAAAAGTAGAAACAAATGGTCAAATCGGTATCGAAAATAAACTTACAAAAGAAGATATCGAAAGAGCAGCAGGGATTATTGTAGCGGCTGATAAAAAAGTAGAGGTGGCTCGTTTTGATGGGCGTCCGACAATTATGACAAAGGTCGCAGACGGAATTAATAAGCCACAAGAACTTATCCAAACTATTTTAGATGGAAAAGCACCTATATATAAACACGATGGGGCAGCTGATTCACAAGAAACAGATGCAGAAGGAGAAAGTTTAGGGCGTAAGATTTACAAACACCTAATGGAAGGTGTAAGTAATATGTTGCCATTTGTAGTGGCGGGTGGTATTCTAATCGCATTATCATTTATCTGGGGTATTAACTCGTTTAATCCAGAAGACCCAACATACAACAAATATGCAGAAGTATTATTCTACTTAGGTAAAATTTCATTCAGTATGATGTTACCGATTCTTGCAGGATTTATTGGGCGTAGTCTGGCGGATAGACCAGGATTCGTAGTAGGTATGGTCGGTGGTATTTTAGCTGATCCAAGTATTTTAGGACTGAAAAGTGATATTTTAGCTTATACTCCATCAGGATTTTTAGGAGCGTTAGTAGCTGGGTTCTTAGCAGGAGGAATTATTAAAGTTCTTAAAGTGGCAACAAGTTGGATGCCTCGTTCATTAGATGGTATTAAACCAATCTTCCTATTCCCAATCTTAGGTTCTCTAATTATGGGAATCGCAATGATTTATGTTATTAACGCGCCGATGGCGGCAGTTATGACAGGGTTACAAGATTTCCTTACAGGATTAAATGGAAGTGGTAAATTTATCCTTGGATTTGTAGTAGCTGCGATGATGGCTATCGATATGGGAGGACCAATCAATAAAGCATCTTATGTTACAGGAACAGCATTATTAACAGCAGCTGGAACAGCAGGTAGTGATGTTATGGCTGCGGTAATGATTGGTGGTATGGTTCCACCATTAGCAATAGCTATTTCAGCGACTATTAATAAAAACATTTGGCCAAAAGCACAACGAAGTGGAGCGTTGGTGAACTATGTAATGGGATTAGCGTTTATCACAGAAGGGGCTATTCCGTTCGCGGCAAGTAATCCATTACGTGTTATTCCGCCATTATTCCTATCAAGTGGTGTCGCGGGAGCATTGAGTATGACGTTTGGCGTAGTATCGAAAGCACCACATGGAGGTATCTTTGCAGTATTAGTAAGGGCTGTTAGTAATCCGATAATGTATCTACTTGCATTAGCACTTGGTTCAGTATTAGGAGCAATCTTACTAATTGTTTCATTAAACTTAGGGAAAAAAGTAGAGAAATAATAAAAATATAAAAACAACACCGAGGTATATGACTTCGGTGTTGTTTAAGTTATGGAAAAGATATATAGTAGGATTAATATTTAAAAAATATTAATATTAGATATAAAAAATTAGAATTAATTTAGTGAAAAAAGAGAAAGTAGGGTAATAAAAACTAAGGGAGAAAAAAAGAAAGTATAAGACATTATAAACATCTCTAATAGCTATCCCCTGGTAGTCTAATGAGATAAATTCCATATAGTAAGAAAAAGACTTGTGTAGTTTTTTATATAGAATATAGTGATTTTCTATAAATACACAAATTTCTTTTAATTTATAGAAATTTGTGATATAATTAATAGGCAAAAAATATTATTAAGGAGGGAATTTATGTTTAATAAAGAAAGAAAAACAAAATATGCAATACGTAAGTTGGCGGTAGCAACCGTATCACTTGCGATAGGATCAGTAGTAGCCGTTCCTGCAATAGCAAATGTGGGACAAGTAGTACATGCAGAGGAGCAAGGAGGGGCTGAGGCTGAAAAATATAATATAGTACATCAAATTAGAGTTGTTGGGAAGTACTACACAATCCCAGAAGGTCTATATAAGCTTATGCCACAAAATACTAAAAAGTATGCACTAGGTGAAACGGTAACGGCAATACAACCTAAGCAAACCACTTATATAGATAACGAAAGTGATGGCGTTTGGACTTTTGAGGGCTATGAAAGGGAAAGTATAACTATAACTGGAAGTGATGTTTCATATAATGCTCATTTTGCTAGAGTTTATTTTTATGCAAAATGGAAATTTACATCAAATAATGCACCAGGGAAATATAAAGAAAGTTATAGATTTGAAAGTGCTACACCAGGAAAAGAGTTACCGGATGAACTTAAAAACTATAAACTTAAACTAGAAGAAAGAGAGTTTACGAGAGGAGAGAGAGTTCGCCCGCAAACTGAGGCGTTAAACATAGATAAATATGAAGTAGCGGATGGTTATTGGGTATTTGGGAAGTGGAAGGATAAAATTCCTGCCAGAGAAGATCCGTTAGTAAAAGGAGAAGTTCACGAATCAGATCCTACTCAGATAGCAGGGAAAGATAATTTAGAATTTATAGGATATTGGTACTTTTTCAGAAAAGATGAGGTGCAGGAACCTATTGATGAAAACGTACTTTATGAATATCGTATTGTAAATATTACACCTGAATATGAAATACCACAAGCGCTAAAAGACTTATATCCACCATCATTTAAATTTGTAAAACGACAAGGTTACTATAATGGTATGCCTACAAGGTTCGAAACGCCTGGTGGTGTTTGGCTTACTACGCATATAAGGGCTGCGGGTGCAATGTATGTAGATAAAAACTGGAAGCAAAAAGCACGAGCGTATAACGAGGTAATTTCTAGATGGGAGTTTCGCCCTAAAACCCCAAAATATCATTTTAAATTAGAAGGAGAGGTTAGTAACCCAACACCTGCTCTTAGATATATAGAGTCTCTTACACCGAAAGATACAACTGAGTATAAAAAAGATGACATAGTAAAAGCAAAATTACCAGAACAACTAACTTATGAAGATACAGTAAATAATGGAACATGGGTATTTAAAGGATACAATAAAGACAGTGGAATTTATGGAGCAACAGATCTTGATTTTCTAGGAGTGTGGGAATTTAAACAAAACCCACCAATCACAGACAATATAAATCCAAATGTTCCAGCTGTGACAAAAGTAGATAATCCAGCACAACTGACACAAGAAGAAAAAGACAAAGTAAAAAAAGCAGTAAAAGATGCAAACCCAACATTCCCAGCGGGAACAACAGTGATAGTAGGAAACAACGGAGATGTAACAATAACATATCCAGACAAATCAACAGACACAATCCCAGGAACAAGCACAGTGGCTGAAAAAGAAACATCAGCGAAACCAACAGTAGACAAAGTAGATACTGATGATCTAAAAGTTACAGGAACAGGAGTAGCTGGATCTAAGATAGTAGTGATATTGCCAAACGGAGTTATAAAAACAACAACAGTAAAACCGGATGGTAAGTGGGAAGTAGATTTAGATAATCCACTGGCAAAAGACGGTGTAGTAAAAGTAATACAAGCAGAAGCAGACAAAAAATTAAGTCCGATAGTACCAACAACAGTAGTGCCAACAACAGCGGAAGCAACAACACCAAACAACCCAGCAGTCACAAAAGTAGACAACCCAGCGCAACTAACACAAGAAGAAAAAGGGAAAGTAGAAAAAGCAGTAAAAGATGCAAACCCAACATTCCCAGCGGGAACAACAGTGACAGTAGATGACAACGGAGATGTAACAATCACATATCCAGACAAATCAAAAGACACAATTCCTGGAACAAGCACAGTAGCTGAAAAAGAAACATCAGCTAAACCAACAGTAGACAAGGTGGATACTGATGATACTAAGATAACAGGAACAGGGGTAGCTGGATCTAAGATAGTAGTGACATTACCAAATGGAGATACAAAAACAACAACAGTAAAACCAGACGGAAAATGGGAAGTAGACCTAGATAACCCACTGGCAAAAGACGGTGAAGTAAAAGTAACGCAAGAAGAAACAGACAAAAAAGTAAGTCCGATAGCACCAACAACAGTAGTGCCAACAACAGCGGAAGCAACAACACCAAAACTACCAGAAGTAACAGAGGTAGAAGACCCAACACAACTTACACAAGATGAAAAAGATAAAGTAGTGGATAAGGTTAAAAAAGCGAATCCAGGACTACCGGCAGGAACAACAGTGACAGTAGGAAACAACGGAGATGTAACAATCACATACCCGGACAAATCAAAAGACACAATTCCTGGAATAAACACAGTAGTTAAAAAAGGAACAACACCAGCTCCAGTAGTAGACAAAGTAGACACAGACGATACTAAGATAACAGGAGAAGGAGTAGTAGGAGCTACAGTTGAAGTAGAACTACCAGATGGAACTAAGAAAACAACAGTAGTGAAACCAGATGGTAAGTGGGAAGTACCATTGGCTAACCCGCTACCAAAAGACAGTGTAGTAAAAGTAACACAAACAGCGCCAGGTAAAAAAGTAAGTGAAAAAGTACCAGCGAAAGTAGTGGAAACAATCGCGGACAAAACAACACCGAATGTTCCAGCTGTGACAGAAGTAGGAAACAAAACACAACTTACACAAGAAGAAAAAGGGAAAGTAGAAAAAGCAGTAAAAGATGCGAACCCAACATTCCCAGCGGGAACAACAGTAACTGTAGATAACAACGGAGACGTAACAATCACATATCCGGACAAATCAAAAGACACAATCCCTGGAACAAGTACAGTAGTTGAAAAAGCAACAACACCAAAAATTGCAGATACAACAACACCAAAACTACCAGAAGTAACAGAGGTAGAAGACCCAACACAACTTACACAAGATGAAAAAGATAAAGTAGTGGATAAGGTTAAAAAAGCAAACCCAACATTCCCAGCAGGAACAACAGTGACAGTAGGAAACAACGGAGATGTAACAATCACATATCCGGACAACTCAACAGACACAATTCCTGGAATACATACAGTAGTTAAAAAAGGAACAACACCAGCTCCAGTAGTAGACAAAGTAGACACAGACGATACTAAGATAACAGGAGAAGGAGTAGTAGGAGCTACAGTTGAAGTAGAACTACCAGATGGAACTAAGAAAACAACAGTAGTGAAACCAGATGGTAAGTGGGAAGTACCATTAGCTAACCCGCTACCAAAAGGCAGTGTAGTAAAAGCAACACAAACAGCACCAGGTAAAAAAGTAAGTGAAAAAGTACCAACAACAGTAGTATCTATTGCGGACAATACAAATCCAAATGTTCCAACCGTGACAGAAGTGGAAAACAAAACAAAACTAACACAAGGCGAAAAAGACAAAGTAGTAGACGAAGTTAAAAAAGCCAACCCAGGACTACCAACGGGGACAACAATAACTGTTGCGGATAACGGAGATGTAACAATCACATATCCAGACAACTCAATAGATATAATCCCTGGAACAAAAACAGTAACAGAAAAAGGAAAAGTTCCTGGACCAGCTCCGAAACCAACACCACAACCACAACCACAACCAGGGCAAAAAACAATTGCGGAGCAAATAACACCAAAAACTCCAGAAGTAACAGAAGTAGGAAACAAAACAAAACTTACACAAGGAGAAAAAGGTAAAGTAGAAGAAGCAGTTAAAAAAGCAAATCCAGGACTACCAGCAGGAACAAAAATAACAGTAGCAGACAATGGAGAAGTAACAATCACATATCCAGATGGATCAGTAGATACAATATCAGGAGAAAGCACTGTAAAAGAAAAAGTAAAACCAGCTGGAGAAAAAGCAAAAGC
>NZ_JAPWBZ010000011.1:0-51644 GCF_041433685.1 Gemella sp. 27098_8_92 | reverse complement strand
AACAATGCAGTAGTAGCAGGATTATCAATTCTAGCGATGGCAGCATTACTAGCAGCAAGACGTAAAAATAATAAATAATAGATTTTATAAAATTATAAAGTAGAGTAGACATGTTAAGTATAGTATTAACTTGTTCTACTCTACTAGAAAATAACAAAAACCAGAATTACTAAAAAGTAGTAATCCTGGTTTTTTATTAATTATTCAACTGTAACACTTTTTGCTAAATTACGAGGTTTATCTACATCTAAACCACGTGCTACTGCCGCGTAATAAGCAAATAGTTGAGTTACGACGATACTTGCGATAGGTGCAAGATCTTCGTTAACATTAGGAATAGCGTAATCACCTTTGCGTGCTAATTTTTCTAATGTAATTATTAGGGTATTAGCTCCACGGCTAGCTACTTCACTAACATTACTACGTGTATTAAGATCTAACTTAGTATTAGTAATAAGTGCAACTACCGGAGTTTTTTCCTCGATAAGAGCAATTGTTCCATGTTTTAATTCTCCACCGGCGAAACCTTCAGTTTGAATATAAGAAACTTCTTTCAGTTTAAGGGCAGCTTCACAAGCGCTATAATAGTCAGTTCCACGTCCGATATAAAATGCATTACGTTCTGTAAATAAATCTTTTGCTAAATCTTTAATAGTTTTAGCATCATCTAAAATAGATTCAATAGCTGATGTAATTACTGATAGTTCTTGTTCAATATCAAATTTTGGCTGCATGTTTAGTTTATGTGCTACCTCATATGCTAAAATACTTAGTGTCGCAATTTGCGCTGTGTATGCTTTTGTAGATGCAACAGCAATTTCAACACCTGCGTGAAGTAGTAGTGTATAATCACATTCACGAGCTAATGTAGAAGCGTCCACATTAGTCAATACTAAAAACTTATAATCAGGATTTACACTTCGTAATTTCGTTAATACTGCACGAAGATCGGCTGTTTCTCCTGATTGTGATAAGAATATAAACATTGGTTTTTTAGAAAGAAGTGGAACATTGTATGCAAATTCTGATGCAAGGTGAACTTCTGTTGGGATTCCTGCCCATTTTTCAAAGTAGGCACGACCTACTAAACCAGCATTATAACTTGTTCCACAACCAATGATATAAAGTCTATCAGCTTCTTTAATATTGTTAATAATATTATAATCTATATTGATATTATGTCCATCAAAGTAGTGTGAGATGATATTACGCATAGCTCCTACTTGTTCATTGATTTCTTTAATCATATAGTGTTCGTGAATACCTTTGTCGATTTCTCCAGCATCTAGATTAGTAGAGAAGCTGTCGCGATTTATTACATTCCCATCTTTATCTTCAATAGTTACGCTATCTTTTTTAACAATAACTATTTCTCCGTCGTTAATTTCTAAAAAGTCGTTAGTGTATTTAATCATCGCAAGGGCATCACTACCAACAAAGTTTTTATTTCCATCGCCAAGTCCGATTAATAATGGACTTTTATTTTTTGCTACATATAGAGTATTAGCTTCTTTAGTATCGATTAAACAAAGTGCATAAGACCCTTGTAATTTTGATACTGCTTTTTTGAATGCGTCTTTAGTACTCATTCCACGATCGCTATAAACTTGAATAAGTTGAACGATAACTTCAGTATCAGTCTCAGAAACAAGATCTACTCCTTTGAAAAATCTATCTTTTAATTCTTGGAAGTTTTCGATAACACCGTTATGGACTAAAACAAAGCGTTTGTTAAAGCTTTGATGAGGGTGTGAGTTAGTAACGTTAACCCCACCATGAGTAGCCCATCGTGTATGTCCGATTCCAAGTTCAATATGAAGATTCTCAGGGATAAGTTCCTCTAGGTTTTTAATACGACCTACAGCTTTAATAACTTTTGCTTCATCGTTAACAACTCCAGCGATACCAGCTGAATCGTAACCACGATACTCAAGGCTGCTAAGCCCATCAATTAAGAATCTAACCCCGTTTGTCTCTCCAACAAATCCTACAATACCACACATATAAAAAATTCCTCGCTTTTTTTAATAATTATTTTAAAAAGTATATTTACTAATTTTATAAGAATAACTTAAGAAAAGGTTAAAATGACTCTAAAAACTTTTTGCAATGTTCGAAAGTAACAAGTATAATTAAGTATTTATAACCTATTTGATAGTTTGAAAGTACAAACAACATCCTTTTTAATATTAATTAGTAACTACTTTAAATTAAGAGATAATAATGATTTTGAGGGTAACTTTAAAATCTGATGTTAAATATTTTTACGTCACTTTGTTCCTAAAAATATAAAGGTGTACCCCAGCAGTTGCAACTAGAGTTTTTTACGTCAATCTTTCCTTAAAAACTAAGTTGCCGTTGCATACGCTACACCTAAATATTTTCACGTCACTTCGTTCCTAAAAATATAAAGGTGTACCCCATTGTACATTATTTAACGAAACTCTTAAATTCCGAAAAAGCATCCGCCGAATTTTCGATAACTTTTTTCCTCGTCAACTAAACTCAGTTTAACCGTTAGAGCTTAGTTCGGGCGCTATAACTATAAAAAATAAAACCTCCTAATATATTATCTACATTATTATACTAAATGAAAAGGTTTCTGTAAATTGATTTGATATTTACTTATAAAAGTAAAAGTTTGTTCAGTTATAAAAAATATACTTTGTTATATAACGAGGGATTTGGTTATTAATTGAAAAAAGTTATAGCATTTGTTAAAATGAAAGTAATATAAAAATAAATTTATAAATAATGACTGCCCTAGTTATAAAAATAGTTAAATCGAGGGGAGTATATATTTTTTAGAGAGTTGTTATAGTATAAAATTTTTATAGTTATTCTAATTATTATAAACAAAGTAGGAGGAAAAATAATGGTAAAAGCATTAAAGAAAGTAGCCGGATTAATGACAGGGTTAGCTGTAGCATTAGGGATGTTTGTAAGCTCTACACCTGCATTTGCCGCTAATAATATAGTGAGTAAATATAGTGAAAAAGCAAATAAAATCATAGGAGAAGTAGATTTATCTAGTACATCATATAATATAGGTAAAGAAGTGAAAAAGGGGAATAAGGTCTTCTACGAAGGTAATGTAGGGGGATCTGTAGAAGCTAGTGACTTGTTTGAAGGGGCTTATAATAAGTATGTGGCAGATTTTAAAAATAAAAAAGATTGGATTTTTGGGAAACGTTATGAGAATCTAGTTATGTTTGATTATGGCCAAGCATTTCCATCGATAAGATATACGGTGACATTTCCTAAAAGTTTTGTAATAGATGAAAAAAATATTACTGCAACGGAAAATACAGCGACTATAGGGAAAATAGAAAAATCATATAATAAAGCAACTAATTCTGTTACATTCAGATTCTTTTTAGGTAATTGGAATGATTATAAGGGATTCTTTAGTTTATATGAAAAAGAGAAAGGTACGTTAGGTCATCTTATTAAAGTTAATATCCCATATTCTGTGGATATAACTAATCAAACAGTAGCTAAACTTGGTACAATAAGTGCAAAAGGAGATTGTCAATTGTACAAATATGGGGGTATATTTGGATATGGAGCTAATATTGTAAATATAAAATCTAGCACTGAGTTTAATGTGATTAGATAGTAAGGAGAAAAATAATGAAAAAAACTAATAAAATAATATCTTCTTTAGCAGCTCTTTTAGTTTCTACTTCAGTATTTTCATCAATGAAAGGTTATGCTAGTGGCGTTCCAGATGCAGATACAGCTGTAGCAGAAAATTACTGGGCGGAGATAGAAAAAGATAATTCTATTTATGGAGGTGTGTATCCTAAATATTTGATGAAGTTACAGGATGGTGTTCTTAAGAACTCTCAGCTATCAGTTACTGCCAATTCACCAAGTACAGGGATATATAAAAATGTGAATACATTGACATATATGAGGGGAGTAGATATATTTGATGAACTTTCACAGCCAGAACTTATAGAAAGTATTAATCCTAGTGGAGATCCAAATTTCCAAGATGGCAAGTATCATAATCCGTTTAACTTTGACTTTGCAACGGACTTTATTAGAACAAGAGATCAATTAAATGTTTATGGAGATATTGCTGTTAATGGAAATACTCAGAATAATGCTGTAGCAACTCATAAAGTTGGAGAAAAGTTAAATTTAGATTTTAGTGTTGATTTAAGCAACTTTAGCAAGTGGCAAAATATAAGATTTTGGGGAAATATAAATGGACCATCAGCAAGAATGGAGTGGAAAACTAATGGTACAGAAGGGTATAGAGCTACAGATGCTGAATTATTATTTATATTAAATATTCCTCAGGGGGTTAGTGTTCCGGATACTGCTCAAATATCAGTGACAGGATTGCCTAACTTTTCTGTAAAAAAAGAAATTATTGATGGTAAGATTGTTATAAGATTACGTAAGATTCAAGAAACTAAAGGTTATATGACCGCTCAAGAATATTATGCACTGCTTAAACAAATTAAAAGAGTAACGGTTAGTATTAATGGTTTATTAGTGGAAGATACTGTTGCTACAAATAAAAACCTATCAATTACAGGTAGTGTTGTTGGAGTTCAAGATGAACTATCTACAGACTCTAAAACTATAGCAATAAATAAAAATGGAAGTGGACCAAATGATGCTCGTGCTGCATACTTCTTCGCAGCTAAACAAAGTAGTGCAGGAAGAGATTCGGCTGTCGCAACTGATAAGCAAAATCTAATTTCTTATACTTTTAAAGTGGATAAGTCTACTAATGAAGCCCCTGTTCTTAAGGTTAAAGATGCTACAATTAATAAAGGTGAGAATTTAGACTTAATGGGTCTTGTTGTTTCGGCTACTGATAAAGAGGACGGGAATCTGACTAATAAGGTAAAACTTGTTGATAATGGCGGTTTTGATAAGGACAAAGTAGGAAAGTATATTGTTACATTTAAAGTGACAGATAAAGATGGCGCTAGTGCAACTGCAAAATCTACTGTAACGGTTATAGAAAAAGTTAACAATGATGGCAACAATAGCAATAACAACAATAATAACGGTAGTAATAATGGAGAGAAGCCGTTTAAAGGGAAACTATCAAATACAGGAATCAGTATGGATAAAGGGGTATATTATGGATCTTGGTTCGGGTTATTGGTGGTATTAGGAGTGCTAACTCTTCGAAAATGGAAAAAAGAAGATTAATATTGTATTATTAAAAAAACAGTTATATAGAAATCATTTTTCTAAAGTAAGACTTTGATTGTATAAAAATAACTTCGAAAGTAATATTAACTTTCGAAGTTATTTAGTTTTACCTATATATCAAGGATTTTAGTTTCTACCGATTTCTTTAGCATTTTTAGCTTCTTCAGGAACATTGATACTATCTACTTTATTTATATTAGAATAACTAGTATTTTGAGTTATTTTCATTGTAGTAGGTTTTTCTGTGTTTTTAGTAGCAACTTCCATAATTGTTTCGTTGCTGACTGGCATAAAGTCTTTATTTACAACAAATTTGATAGTAACGTTTTTAAATTCTACGTTTTTAAACGCATCTTCTTTTACTTGTCCACCAGAAGAGTTAGCAATAGCAACCATAAGTTCTCTAAATTGATCACCATTACCGCTATATGTAAGAACGTAGTTACCTTTTTCTTCAGTTATTTTAAAGTCTTTAGCAATTTTTTTGTAGAATTCCATAACTTTTTCTGAATTAGCAATCTTTTTAAGATTATCAAATTGAGTAGTTATGTTGTTATTAGAACTTTTTACCCAAGTATCTTGTCCAGTAGCTTTTGCATATGCAACATTGTCTTTAATATACATCTCTAATGTTTGAGATTTGTTTTGAGTTTTGATCTCAGTAGTAGCATGCATAGTGAATGGCTCTAAAATTAGAGATCCTGATACTTTATTTTCTATTTTTTGAGTTTGATCCCCAATAACTATTTCAGAAACATTAGAAGAGACAAACTCTGTATTTTTTAGATTTTTAGACGCCTCTGTAGATTTGTTGATAGCTTCTTCTGCTGTTACTTTACTACAAGCAGAAAGAGTTACAGCAAGCAATGCTGCAGCAATAATTAAAAGATATTTTCTTATTGATTTCATGATATCACCTTTCCTTATAAAATAATTTAAAAATTAAATTGATATCCATATTCTAACATAAAACAAAATATATTACTAGATAAATTATAAATAATTATAAAAGGGGGCGAGACTAGATAAGGTTGAAAATAAGACAAAAATACTATTGACATATATCGATGATTGATATATACTTATATCGAAGATAGATATATCGATGATTGATATATGAGGAAATATAATTTTTGTTAAAGGTGTGTAGGAATTTTCCAGTTGCACTTATAAGTTTTATTATCAAAAAAAGGAGGCGATAAATCATGGCAAAGGCAAGTCCTTATGAAAGTGGCGAGCTAACAGATAGTATATTTTTTACATTATTGGTTCTAACCAATCCTATTCACGGATATATGATAATGCAAAAAGTTGCTGAGATTACTAATAATAGTATTATTATAGGCCCAGCGACAATGTATACTACACTAGGGAAAATGGTTGGAGTAAATTGGATAGAAGAAAAGGATATAGACAATTCTAAAAAAGAATATCACATAACAAAAAAGGGTTACGAAGTGCTGATGAAAGACTTTGAAAAAAGGAAGTTTTTATTAAATGTTGCTGATGATCTTTTAAGGGGTGGATATCATGAGTAAATATAAAATAGTTCATGCGTTTGCATTAAAGAATAGCCAATTTCTGAAAAGAATGGAATATTATAGCTCGCAAGGGTGGCACTATAAAAAGTGGGTGGCATTTTTTATAATACTAAAAAAGGGAGAGCCAAAAAACTATAGATATGAATTAGTTTATGATAGAAGGTTTACAAAAGAAAAAAAAGTATTCTATCAGGAAAATGGTTGGAAGTTAATAAGAAATAGCTTTTTTTGGCAAATATTAAGAGGTGAATCTGATGCGGTAGATTTATATACTGATAATATAGGTGAAATAGAAATGTGGAAATATCGTCTAAAATTCACGTTAAAACTAAATTTAGTATGTATTTTTATTACTATATTGGTTTTGTTAGGGAATGAGTATAGCATTATGAAGAGTCACATGTTTGAATTTGTTCAAGGCATGTTTTGTGGCGGAACGGTAGCATTAGTATTTTTAAATATTTATTTTTATATTAAATATAAAATAGCTGAGAAAGGAGAGGGTTAGATGCCGAAGTACAAATATATAACAATATGGACTAGTTATGATCAGGTTGAGCAAAAAATGACAGAACTTAGCCAAGAAGGTTATGAATATGATAATTGTTATTTTGTAATCGTAAGAATGAAAAAAACAAACACTAAGCCAAAGAAGTACAAGTTCATCTATGATAAAAACTTCTCCCCTGAAGTAACGGAATATTATAAAGCGGCTGGATGGCGTCTCTATAAGATTAAATTAACATATTTTCTAAGACTTGCAGAAGGAGACGAAAATTCTTATCCAATTTTTAGTGATGAGGAAACTGAATACGAAATTATCAAATATAGAGTTTTTAGATTTTTTTACATGTTTATTATTGGTCTTTTGTTAGCAGGTTTTTCGAATAGGGTAGATAGTTATATAGGTGAGACAGCAGGGAAGGTCGTTACAGCTTTATGTAGTGCACTTGGAGGTTTTGGTTTAGGAGGATTAATGATTTTTATACCAAAATTTTTAAAACTTAGACGAGCGTGTAAGAAAAATATTGACGGGAGTTAAAGGTTTATATTATAAAAGATTTTAAATAAATTATTTAAAAATATAATGTATAAATAAAAAGGAGAATAACTATGATTTTAGAATTTAGAAATATAGAAAAGAGCTTCGGGGATAAAAAAGTTCTTAAAGGAATTAATTTCACAGCGAAAAGTGGAGTAGCAAATGGATATTTGGGGCGTAATGGTAGTGGTAAGACTACAAGTTTTAGAGTTTTACTTGATATTTTTAAACCGGATAAAGGAGAAATCTTACTTGATGGAAAACCTCTTGACCACAGCAAGGTAAAAATCGGATATCTACCTGAAGAACGTGGTATGTACGATGGTGTTGGATTGGTAGACCAGTTGGCCTACTTCGGAATGCTAAAAGGTATGACGAAAAAAGCTGCTAGAGATGAAGCAAAAAAATGGCTAGACTTTTTTGAGTTAGAAGATAATAAACAAGCTTTGAAAACTTTGTCAAAAGGGAACGCTCAAAAAATTCAAATTATCCAAAGTGTTATGAATGATCCTGATATATTAGTTTTTGACGAGCCGTTTAGTGGGTTAGACCCAGTTAACGTAGGGAAGTTAAAAGAGATTATAACAGAATTTATCAAAAAAGATAAACTTGTAATCTTCTCATCTCACCAAATGCCGGTTGTAGAAACATTTTGTGAAGATATTAATATTTTGGAACAAGGGGAAATTGTTTTAAGCGGAAACTTAGATTATATTAAAAAACAACTTGGTCATGGGAAAATGATTTTAAGCGTTAGTAATTTAGAAAAAGAAGAGTTGCTTGCTAATTTAAAATCTATTCCAATGGGAATAGAATACAGCTTAGTACCAGAGGGAGTACTTCTTGATTTTAAAGAAGAAGGCGCTAAGAAAGAGTTGCTTGCTAAATTATCAGGAAGTAGCTTTAATGTAGAAGAATTTAAACTTTATAAACCATCATTGGAAGAAATTTTTGTAAGTCAGGTAGGTAAATAATTATGAAAAATTTTAGCACAGTATTTAATTTTGAACTTAAACAATTTTTCGGAAAAACATCAACGAAAGTTGTAATGGCAATTTATTTTGTTGTTGCGATAGGGGTAACTTTTATTCCTACTATAGCTAATAGTAACCTTTTCAAAGGACAAAGCAATGACAATTTTGAACGTAGTGGTTATGTAGTAAAAGAGGTAGACCTTAATTTACAAGATATAAAAGATGCTAAAAAGTACGATTCTCGATCAGAGTTGGAAAAAGATGTTAAAGAAGGCAAACTTGATGAGGGAGTAGTTTTAACAAAAGAAAGATACGAGTATTTATCAAAACGTAGTATTTTTAGTGGGTCTTCAAGTAATTTCCAAGAAGCATTTGGAAAAAATGTAGAAAAGTATGTTTATAAACAAAGTGGCCTTGATTATGATAAGGTAAATCAAGTTAAAGCGGCTGTTCCGAAACCGACTCTAGTTAATGTTAGTGGAGATTCTGATATGGTAGCTCAAGGTGTTAAAGTAGCGGTTGTTTATGTTTTAACATTTGTTATTTACATGACCGTAGTGCAATTCGGTAGTGTTGTCGCGATGAATGTTGTTAAAGAAAAAAGTAATCGTGCAATGGAATTATTGATTGTGACGGTTAATCCAAGAACGTTAATTCTAGGAAAAGTTTTTGCGTTATCTATTGCAGTTCTAATTCAAATGGCTTTGGCTATAGGCGGATTGTTCGTTGGAATGAAGATAAATATGCAAAGATATAGTGAGGGAATAAAAGTTATCGTTAATAATCTTGATTACAAGGTAATAGGTATAGGATTAGTCTTTACTCTAACTGGATTTGTAATGTTTATGTTTATGTACGCAGCATTTGCTTCATTAGTTAGTAAGGTAGAAGATGTCAATGGAGCGGTAACTATACCGATGCTATTATTTATGGCTGCATTCTTCGTAGATTATTATATTATGAGTTCTTCAGGTGATACTAAACTAGCAGAAATCTTATCTTACTTCCCTCTTACTTCATACTTTGTAATGTTTACAAGATATGCGATAAGTCATGTAAGTATAACGGAGCTGTTAACATCATATGGAATTTTAGTAGTAACAACGATTGTTATAGCGATAGCTTGTGTTAAAGTATATCGTTCAGCTACATTGAGATATGGACAAAAATTAAACTTCTTCAAGTTATTGCTTGGGAAATAGAATAAGTTAAAAAGGAATATCTTGTTGTACCGTCCCCCAAAAAGTTAAATTTTTTGGTCTAACTTTCAGGGGCGAGACAAGGTGTTCCTTTTTTGTAATTTTGGAACCAGGTTGTTAAATCAATGATAATTGATAATTGATTACTAAGTGGCAAAAGAATAAAAAAGAGAGCAACAAACTATATAGTATATGCGAAATAAACATTAAGTATGGTATACTATAATAAGGGGAATAATTAATAAAAAAGGAAAAAACGTTCATTGGGAAATAATAAGGAAATATTTCGTGTTATTTGTGTGTTGTTTAAAAAGAAAAAAACGATAAGAATAGGCTTTTTTAATATTTTTTTGTGGTATTTTATTGGTTAAAAAAGATAGAAAGGAGAAATAATGAAAAAATATTGAAAAATATAGAGGATGTTATAGGTAATAGGATAAATAGAAAAAATAAAGTAAATAGTATTAGTTTTAATAAAATAAGAATAAGTTATAAAAACGTATATAGTTTAATAGATTATTAATACGTTTTTATATTTTGAAGCTAGTGATTTTTTTACTTAGAGGTAATTAATGGAATTATTTTTTAGTATTATTTCCTCTAAAACTTTATTACTATCTAACTCGTTGAAAAAGTGATATAATATAAAAATGAAAAAAATCGAGGAGGTAGAAACGTGAAATTATCGGTGTTAGCCAGTAGCAGCAGTGGGAATAGTGTTTATATAGAAGATGATAATTTCCGTTGCCTTGTTGATGTTGGACTTACTGGAAAGAAAATAACAGAAAATCTTGCTCAAATAGGACGTGATATCAAGGATGTCGATGCAATATTTGTAACACATGAACATATTGATCATATTAAGGGTATTGGTGTTCTCGCTCGTAAGTATAATATTCCAGTTTATGCTAATAAACTTACCTGGGATAATATGAGTAAAATCGGTGAGATAAAACCTGACTTAAAATTCCATTTTGAAAAAGAAGATAGTAAGGTATTTAATGGATTGGTAGTTAATAGTTTCGGAGTGAGTCATGATGCAGCAAATCCTCAGTTTTACACTTTTGAAAAAGATGGTAAAAGGGTAAGTATTTTAACAGATACAGGATATATCTCAGATAAAATGGCGGATTATGTCAAAGACTCGCATACATTGGTTTATGAAAGTAATCATGAAGAAAATGTTTTGCTTAGTGGTCCGTATCCATGGACTACAAAACAGCGTATCTTATCGGATAAAGGACATTTATCTAATACAGACTCAGCCAATTACTTAACAAAAATAGTTGGAAGTAATACGAAAAACGTCCTATTAGCACACCTTAGCGAACAAAATAATACAAAAGAGCTTGCTCGTATGGCGGCAGCTATGACGTTACAAAACAAAGATATTGATTGTGAAATAGCAGGGAATAAAAAGATAGATTGTAATGATAAAATTGTAATTATGGATACAGACCCAGCTATTCCAACAAAACTAATAGATATATAAGAAGCGGTGATTATTGCTAAATAGTATTTAATAATAAAGTATAGCTTAATCTAGTTAAATATTGAACTATAACTAAACAAAAAGCAGAAAACATATAAATAAATTAGTAAAGAGCGGGGTTTATCCCCGTTCTTTTTGTGCGATTAACAATAAATTAATCAGCTAAATATAATATTATGATAATTCCATTATTTTTATTAAAACAGTTGAATTTTTTCTTAATACAATATAAAATTATAGTGGTGAAAGATATCTTTTGATAAATTTAAAAATTATATTTGCTTTCAGTAAAAAAATTTAGGAAAGGTGTTTTATGAGAAAATTTATTTCGGAATTAATATTAATAGGCGTAGTTATTATATGGGGATTAGCATTTATTTGGCAGAATATTGCGAGTAAAGTGTTAGGACCACTTACGGTAGTCGGGCTTAGATCTCTTATTGCTGTTATATTTATAACGCTGGTGGCTGTTTTAGTACCAAGCCTTTATAGGAGTCAGGCTCCAAAATTGATGGGGGAAGTTAGTTCCTCTAAGAAACTTTGGTTAGGTATTATGTGCGGTGTAGTGTTATTTCTTGCCATGTATATTCAGCAAATTGGTATAGGGATGACAACAGCAGGAAAAGCGGGCTTTATTACTGTTCTGTATATTTGTATAGTTCCGTTTATCGGAATGTTTTTAGGAAACAAGTTGAATAAATTCTTTATTATAGGACTTATTTTAGCTGTGGTAGGGTTCTATCTATTATCGGTAAAAGAAGAATTTAGCCTGGAATTAGGGGACATTATAGTTTTTATCAGTGCGATTTTCTTTGGGATACATATTATCGTTATTGATTATTCAGCGTTACGCGTTAACTCAATGTTCTTATCGATAATTCAATTGGTAGTGGTTGCTATCTTTAGTTTAGGACTAGCGTTAATTAAAGAAACAATTATCTTAGGTGATATACTTAGTGTGGTGTCTCCATTACTTGCTCTTGGTATTTTATCAAGTGGTTTAGGTTATACAGGGCAAATAATTGCCCAAAGAGAAATTCCACCGCATACAACATCGCTTATTATGAGTTTAGAATCGGTAGTTGCAGCTATAGGTGGAGTGCTTATCCTTAACGAGCATATAGGACTTCGTGAGGGTATTGGTATGGTGGTTGTTTTAGTAGGGATTATTATTTCACAATTACGTGACAAAAAACCTCTTGATCTAAAACAAGAATAAGAGTATTAATTAATAAAATAAGGAAGGTTATAAGAGGGGGTTGGTAAAACACCAATCTCTTTTCTATAGGTAGAGTGATGAAAAAAATAATTAAAATATTAGGTAGTATTATTTTAGCTTGTGTCTTAGCATTTGCAGGCTTGGTAGGTTATTTAATGATTACAGAGTATAAACCCCAGGATATTGAAAAGTTAACGGCTGTCCAAAGTGCGAAAACACAGGTAGTTAAGTTAAATACAGAGTATAATGCGTTAGATTGGAATGTCGGATACTTTGGTATGGATAAAGATGTTGATTTCTTTATGGATGGCGGAAAAATGGTTCATCCGATTGATAAGGCGCATGTAGAAAACAATTTAACCAATATTACGCGTATTATTAAAGAAGAAGCGGCTGATATTACGTTTTTACAAGAAGTTGATGTTGATTCTAAACGTACATATAATATTAATCAAGTTAACTATTTGGATAAAGAATTAGATAATAGTAGTATTTTTGCATACAATTTTAGAGTTTCTTATATCCCTTATCCATTACCGCCACTAGGAAAGGTGAATAGTGGTATTTACACTTCTACAAAATTTAATATAAAAGATGCTGAAAGATATCAAATGCCGATTCCATTTACTTTCCCAACGAGGTTAGCGAACTTAAAACGTGGTTTTTCAGTGATTTACAGTGACATAGAAAATAGTGATAAAAAGCTAGTCCTTATTAATGCGCATTTAGATGCATATGATAAGGATAATAAAGGGAAAATAGCGCAGACAAAACAACTCGTAGAATTTATGGAAAAAGAATATGCCAAAGGAAACTATGTTTTAGTAGGAGCTGATTTTAATCAGGAGCTTAGAGATTTAACAAAAGAGGAAATAGAAAAAACTCCGGTGGAGCTTTGGCGAGCAGAATTATTCGATAAAACATTGTTAAAAGATAAGTTCAAATTATACTATGATAATAGTCGTCCATCAGCACGACTTAACAATAAACCGTATGAAAAAGGTTCTAATGGGACATATGAGTTTTTAATAGATGGTTTTATCGCAAGTGGTAATATAGAAGTATTACAAGTGAAAACATTAGACCAAGATTATAGATATAGCGACCACAATCCTGTAAAACTTAGATTTATATTGAAATAAAAATTAATACTAAAATAAACAACATGATTTTTTAAAACTTCATGTTGTTTATTTACTTTGTGGTTGAGGGATGAGTTTCAAAATATTTATTTATCGAGGTTTTTAGATGCCGATTCTCAATTAAATAAGAGAGTTAAGAATATTTGCTAGTTAGTGTATATTGAGAATATTTGAAAATTTAATGCCTTTTTTATATAATAAAGATAGAAGTATGAGATAAATAATAAGCATAAATAATAGTTCATGATATAGTAATAAAATAAATATAAAGGATGTGAAAATTATGAATTATGGAAATGTAATAGTGTCAATTCTAACGTTGTGTATAGGGTTATTACTTTTGTTTGTCATTGTTAATTTAGCATATTATTTATATAAGAAAAATAAGATGTTAAGAGATAGCGATAGACAAAAATAAATATAAAAAAACCGGACTTGAATTTAGTTTCAAGCCCGATTTTTATTATGCTTCTTGATTGTCTTTTTTAAAGAATACTCTATTCAATCTATCAACGATAGCTGATAAAGCACCGTCTCCAGAGATGTTACATGCTGTTCCAAAGCTATCTTGAGTGATGTAAAGAGCAATCATAAGAGATAGCATGATTTCGTTGAATCCAAGAACAGATTGTAATAATCCAAGAGCAGCCATAACAGCTCCACCAGGGACACCAGGAGCAGCAACCATTGTTACTCCTAGAAGTAGAATGAATTTAACCATAACTACAGCTGATGGGAAACTAGCTCCGTGTTGTAACCAGTAAACAGCAGAGGCACAAGTAGTTAAAGTAATTGTACTACCTGATAGGTGAATAGTTGCAAATAACGGAATAGTGAAGTTTGCAATATTTTTGTCAACGCCCATGTTTTTAGCACTTTTTAGTGTAACTGGGATAGTAGCTGCTGATGATTGAGTACCGATAGCTGTCATGTAAGCTGGTAAAATTTTAACAAGCATCTTGAATGGGTTTCTCTTGTTCATTGAACCTGCAACAGCATATTGGATAGCAATAATTATAAAGTGTAATAAGATTATTAGAACGAATACTAAAGCGAAGATTTTTAAGATTTTGAATACTTCACCAGAAGCAGTAATGTTCATGAATACCCCAAGGATATATAGTGGTAATAGTGGAATAATTAATGAAGAAAGTAATTTTTCAATAATTTCTCCAAAATCATTGAATCCTTGTTTAAGACCTTCAGATTTAGTTGCTGAAATCCCAATACCTAAAATAAATGAAATAATAAGTGCTGTTGTGACATCAAAGATAGGTGTCATTTTGAATTCGATATAACCTTTAAGCATTAAATCTTCTGGGTTTTGGAAAGTTTGTAAAGTAGAGTTAGCAAGTAAGTTAGGTAAAGTTACTTTTGCTACTAGGAAAGCGAATGTTCCAGCGATAAGTGTAGAGATATAAGCAACTCCAGTAGAAAGCCCAAGAAGTTTCCCTGCGTTGTTAGACACTTGGCTAATACCTGGTACGATAAATCCTACAATAATTAATGGGATAGTAAATCCTAAGAATGAGCTGAAAATTGATGAGAAAGTAACGAATCCTCTAATAATAGAAGTCGGAAGGAAGCTTCCTAAAGCAATCCCAAGAGTAACAGCTAAAATAAGTTTTGCTAATAATGGTATTTTTTTATAAAAACTCATGATAATATTCTCCTTTATTTATTTAAAATTTATATAAATAGATAACTTTATACAAAGTTATCTTTACATTTAAAACTACAATTGTATTTTTTAAAAAGACATGTGTTCATTATACAAGAAAAAAAGAGTTTTGTAAAGGGAAATTGTCAGAAAATTTCGTTAAAATAAAAAAATATAGGAATTAGATATAAAGATTACCCTCTTTATTGGAAACTTAATATCCAATAAGGAGGGCATCAAAATATTTTGCCTATTTCTACTTATATTTTTTTAACAAATTCACTTTTTAGTTTCATTGCACCAAAACCATCAATTTTGCAGTCGATATTGTGATCTCCATCTACAAGACGAATATTTTTAACTCGTGTTCCTTGTTTTAGTGTAGAAGAACTTCCTTTAACTTTTAAATCTTTAATTACAGAAACAGTATCTCCATCTTGAAGAATGTTACCGTTAGCGTCACGGTAAACTTTTTCTTCCTCAGCATTAGCAGCATCTTCTGGTGACCATTCATGAGCACACATAGGGCATACTAACATATTTCCGTCTTCATAAGTATATTCACTATTACACTCTGGACAATTAGGTAGTGTCATTTTTCTTCCTCCATAAATTTTCAAATTTGTACAAAGATTATTATATCATAATCAGATGTAATATCAAATTATATTTTGGAGAAATCATATATTAAAGTGAATATATGATTTGTGAGCAAAAAAGTTGTAAGTTTTAGAAAACAGTACTAAAATTTTAAAAAAAGAGATAATTAGTTTGGTAGATACTATATTAATATCTTTCAGACTATATTTATTGAGACAAAAGGAGTCAAATAATGATTAAATATGATTTATTAGTAATTGGATTTGGAAAAGCAGGAAAAACATTAGCTGCCACTTTTGGAAATGAAGGGAAAAAAGTAGCAGTTGTAGAAGAAAGTAGTGAGATGTACGGTGGAACTTGTATCAACATCGGATGCATACCGACAAAAACTCTAATTGTTGCTGCTGATAATAAAAAAGATTTTGAAGAGGCAAAAGCAACTAGAGATACTGTTGTATCTAAACTTAATGCGAAAAACTTCGCAATGCTTGACAATAACCCTAATATAGATGTTTATACGGCTAGTGCGAAGTTTGTATCTAATAAAGTAGTGGAAATTTCGGTAAACGGTGAAACTAAGCAGTTAGAAGGGGATATTGTTGTAATTAATACGGGAGCAAAAAATAATGTACTACCAATACCAGGATTAACAACATCTAAAAATATTTACGATAGTACACAGTTTCAAAAATTAGAGTCTACTCCAAAAACTCTAGGAATTATTGGTGGAGGAAATATTGGGATAGAGTTTGCTAATTTATATGCACGTTTCGGTGTAGATGTTACTGTTATTGATTTTGCACCAACTGTATTAGGACGTGAAGATAAAGATATAGCTGAAATGGCCAAAGGTTATTTAGAAGAAGCGGGAGTAACGTTTAAATTAGGGACAGCTACAAAAGAAATTCGTAATAATGGAGAAAAAGTTGTAGTTGATACAGAAAAATATGGTGAGTTAGAGTTTGATGCTCTTTTACATGCAACAGGGCGTCGAGCTAACACAGAAAACCTTGGATTAGAAAATACAGATATCAAAGTAAATGAAAGAGGCTTTATAGAAGTTGATGATTATTGTCAAACAAATGTAGAGAATGTTTTTGCAGTTGGTGATGTTAATGGTGGCTTACAGTTTACATATGTATCATTAGATGACTTTAGAGTGGTAAATGGATACCTTCACGGTAATAAGGAATATACAAGAGCAAATCGTAAAAATGTTCCTTACTCAACATTTATTTCACCAGTATTATCTCATGTAGGACTTCACCAAGCAGAAGCTGAAGAAAATTACTCTAACATAGCGGTAGCAAGTCTGCCAGTTGCTAATATGCCAAGAGGAGCAGTTAATCAGGATCAAAGAGGTATATATAAAGTAATAGTTGATAAAGATACTAATTTAATTCTTGGTGCAACACTATTTGGAAAAAATTCTGAAGAGATTATAAACATAATAAAAATGGCAATGGATAATAAAATTCCATACACTTATCTAAAAAATCAGATTTTCACACATCCAACAATGGCTGAGAACTTGAATGATGTATTCAAATTAATTAAATAGAAAAGATTAAATCCCTGCAGAACTAAGTTCAACAGGGATTTTTTGATTATTGACTAGCGCTTTATAAGTTTTAATAATTTTCTACGAAGCGGTAAACCGTAGTTATACATTAGGTTGAATGATTGAGAAAGAACTAGGTCAAATTCTCCGTAATATTCAACTATATTAGGAGCGAATTTTGATTTGAAACCAAGAAGGCTGTCGTTAAGATTCCCTTCGATTCCACCCATCGATACTTCACTGATGCCCATCATTTGAGCTGTTTTCATCGTATCAGAGAATACTTTGTATTGTGCAGGTAATTTTGCAAAGCTTTCATTCATCCCCGCATAAATAATCTCCGCATGATTTCCATAGGCTATGGTAATAGCTGCACTAATTACTTGGTCTTTAGTTTTATCTTCAATCTCAAGGGTATTAAACAATATTATTAATTTTTCTATTCCAGCTACTTGCTCGATAAGAGTGCGTTTTTTCTTAGGAGATTTTTCTCCAAGTTCTTCGATTTCTAGTTCTAAATTTTCTTTACGCATTTGGCATTCTTTTAGTGCTTTTTCGATATTTATATATGAAATATAAAGTAGTGCATTATCTCCAAAAGTATCTAATAAGTTTTCGAAATACTCACGTCCACGTAATGAGATGTTTTTTCTTTTTTCTGTGCAAGATAGAGCAAACAAGAAATCATCTAAGTTTTCTTTTCCACAACGACGTACTTCAACAAATTTTTTATCAGCATCACGAATCAAACGACGTGTATCCTTAGGAAAAAGGTCAGGTACTTCAGCAGTTAGCTTAGTTACAGTGTTGAAACGAGGTTGGATAGTGCTACTCATATCAAGACTGAATCCTTTATGCTTATATCCATATTTTTTAAATACCTTTATAAGCTCATTATCTGTTCTTTCTACATTTATGTCTTTAAACTCGTGGAGTTTTTCATCTTTAATCGCAACAGGAATGTCCAACTTAACAAGTTTTGCAGTTTTATTTTTTGCATATTTTTTTAGATTTTCTAAAAAAAATGATACAAGTTCTTTATTATCATAATCCATAATAGGACCACGAGGGGCATACCATAGACCTTTTCTAGTAAGTAATTGAGTGGCTGCGATAATATTGTTATCATCATCAACAACAGCAACGTGCTCAACACCCCAGGTGTTTTTTATTTGTGCCCACTCTGTCGCTTGCATCATGTTCCCAAGTTTATGATTTTTTACAAATTCTGTATATTTTTCGGTATCAATTTCGGTTAAAAATTTCATAAGTTACCAATCCTTTAATTCAAAGTACAATTAATGATACCAAATTATAGTGGAAAAATCAATTTTGAGAAGGGTGTATATTTACAATAGAAGAGAAAAACTATATAATTAAGTGTGATAGATTATTTTAAAAGGAGTTGCTAAATTATGAATATGAATACAGTTTATATAATGCTTGGATTTATTTTTATTTATGCAATAGTTGCAACTATTCGCGATAAAAGAAATAAACAAAACGCTAAAAGTAAAGAAGCATTCGAGAGATTACAAGAGAAAAATTATAGAAAAGAATTAGAAAGCATAATAGATTTTAGCCAAAGTGATACATTTAATATTGCGGCGTTAAGAAAGAAATACTTCTTAAATTATGCTGATGCTAAAAAACTGTGGGAGATACTAAAAACAAGAAAATAGGTTAGGAGAATAGATAATGAAAATAGGATTAATTATAATATTAGGAGTATGCCTTTTCGTATACTTTTCAATTAGATCGAAAACACCAAACCCAGAAGCGGAAGAGAAAGCTCGCTTAAGTAAGGAAAAATATGAAGAACTTATAAAGGAAGAAAAGAAAGAAGAAGTATTAGCTGTTATTGATACATCTCAAGGAGATATAGCTAATATAAAATTGTTAAGGGAAGCGTATGGTTTGAATCTTCTAGATGCTAAAAACTTATGGGAACATATTAAGCCAAGCACATTAGAGGGAATGGATTTTTCTAATGTAAGAGATATAGTAGACTATTCTCAAGGAGATGTAGCTAATATAAAAATTATTAAAGATTATTATAAAATAGATTTGAAAACAGCTAAAGAATTATGGGATAGCATAAGAGAACAAGAGAACCAATAAGAATTAGGTTCTATAAGAGATTAATTTTATAGTTTTAGAAAGTTGATCTAATTAGCTGTAGGTTGAATATGTATAAAATAAACCAGTAGAAAGTTACTCGATAAAATTGATGTTAAAAAATATAATTTCGAGTTACTTCTTACTGGTTTTATTTATTTTCCTTCTATTGTAATTATCCAAACTTCACTGCGAGCTGTTGTTTTGAAAGGAGGTCCCCAAAAACCGTAACCAGCTGATGTAAAGAAATGTCTACCGTTAATTTCTTTATAACCATAGTCCAGTGTGTAAATATACTTTGTAATATAGTTAATCGGCCACATTTGTCCATGATGAGTATGACCAGATAGTTGAACATCGATAGGTAAGGTGCTATGATGGTCAATATCAGTAGGTTGATGATCAATTAAGATAGTTGTCTTGTTAGTATCCACATTTTTTAAAATATCTTCAGTAGATTTCCGATTGCGATCAGTTTTGTCGTTACGCCCAACAAGGTTAATATAAGATGTAAGTTCATAATTTTCATCTAGGAGCACCTTAATACCAGCTTTCGAAACTTCTTCCGTAATAGCACGGGTATCGTGGTCATGATTCCCCATAACGGTATAAATGCCAAGTGGAGCACTTAGTTTGCTAAGGTTTTCTTTCATATTATGCTTTTTGTATATAACCATGTCATCATCCATAAGGTCTCCTGCGATAACTACAGCATCAGGTTTTTGTTCAGAGATAATTTTATTTAGTTTTTCCAACTGACCATTACCAAAAAATGTACCAAGATGTAGGTCAGAAACCATAGCTATCTTTAGTGGTTTATCAAGTGGTTTATCAACTTTTACAGTTTGATTTATTACCACAGGAGAATAAGCCCAAAATAGGCCGAGTGCAGTCATAAATATAAGATATACGGTAGTTATTCCTAAGCTAAACCCTTGTGTTAAGTTGACTTTAAATATTTTTAGAACCAATTTAATAATAAGAAGTCCGATGCCTAAAACAACACCGTTTAGGAAGTAGAAAAACCAAATATTTCCGTAGTTGACCCAAGGAGCACCAAGACGTAATAGATAACCGATAATAGAAAAATTTGCGAAGATAAAAAATATTATCGCAATAAAAAGTTTTAACCCTGGAGCAATAAAAGGAGTAATCATCCATTTTAAACCAAGCCATAAGAGTACTACGAGTATTTCATAAAAGATAGCTATACCAATAAAGGCAGCTATAACTTTCCAATTAACAATCATGTAAAATCCTCCAGTTAATTTATCAATAAAATAAGAAAATCGTGGCACTAAGACTAGATTCTCGTGTTTATAAAAATTAAATTTAATAAAGTAATCTATAATATTATAGATATTAAAAAGAGGGAGAAGCCCTCTTTTTAGTCATATTATTTTCCTAATTTTTCTAATTGTTTAGCTAAGCGTTCGTTTACGAAGTCCCAGTTAACTACACGGAAGAATTCTTTAATATAGTCTGGACGACGGTTTTGATAGTTTAGGTAGTAAGCATGTTCCCAAACATCTAGTCCAAGAATTGGAACAAGTCCTGTTAAGTGTGGAGAATCTTGGTTAGCTGTTGAAGTAACAACTAATTTTCCATCTTTATCAAGAGCTAGCCATGCCCAACCGCTGCCAAATCTTGTAGTTGCAGCAGCAGAGAAGCTTTTAACAAACTCTTCGTAACCACCTAATTCAGCATCAATTTTTTCTTTAACTAAACCGCCAAATTCAGAAGAATCAGGTTTAGTTAGTGATTTCCAAAATAGTCTATGGTTGTCGTGACCACCACCGTTATTAATAACTGCTTGACGGATGTCGGCAGGAACGCTGTCAATATTTTTTAACAATTTGCAAATACATTTTGCTTCGAATTCTGGGTGTTTTTCTAAAGCTGCGTTTAAATTATTAACATAAGCCGCATGGTGTTTTCCGTGGTGAATTTCCATTGTTTTAGCATCGATAACAGGCTCTAAGTAATCAAAAGCATAAGGTAATTCAGGTAATTTAAATGTCATAGTAATAAGCCTCCTGGTTTTTTTAATCAATATATATAAGTTAATTATAAGAAAATTTTTAAAAATAAACAACAAAACTGCTTGTAAAAAATAATTTTATAATTGGGGAAACAATTTGAAAGTAATTGTATAAGTTTGAAAAAAGTGTTAGAATATATAAAGTGAAAAATATTTAAGGAGAAAAGTCGTGAATAAATTTATAAAAGAGCATGGACAAATGGTTTTATGGTTTATATTTGTGATATTTATGTTTATATCGCTTAGTATGGTCTTTACTCATGGACCAGAATATGCAATGATTGTCTTTATATTTAGTTTTATATTACTATGCCCGCCTGTTATCAAACTTATTCAACGCAAAACAAGGATTAAGAAAGTGGTGCTAGGGGTAATAGCTGCTTTTGTATTGTCGTTTACTATGATGATAAGCAATCATTTCAGTGAAGCAAAAAAAGAAGAGCAGATAAGAACATTCCAAGAGAAGAAGGAAGAACGCGAGAAAAAAACTGAAGAGCAGGCAGATGAAAAACGAGATGCTTCAGAAGAAGGTAAATCTCAAAATCAAACGAGGACGTCAGCAACTAAACAGAGTCTAGAAAATGAAATGAAGGCGACTATGAATGATATAAAAAAAGAGCAAGAACAAAAGCAAAAGCAGGAGAAAGCTAAAAAAGCTGTAGTAGTTCGTGCAAGTAAAAAAAGTGGCCAGTACTATACTCCTGAACATCCGTCTTACAATCAGGTAGCAGCTAAAAACTTATTAGTATTTAATTCGGAAGAAGCAGCACAAAAAGCAGGATATAAGAGAGCTGCGTAAGGTAATATTCTAAAAATCGATGTAACAAAATTAAGTTACATCGATTTTTTCTTATTTTTTATATGTATTTACTATCTCTTTAGCAGTAGCTAGGTTCATGTGCTTTTCAGCACGTAGCTTTTCAACCACTTCATCAAGAATATCAGTAGTTGCACCTGCTAAAATAGCCAATGATTTTGCGTGTAGCTTCATATGGCCTTTTTGAATACCATCACCTACTAAAGCACGTAAAGCAGCAAGGTTTTGAGCAAGTCCAATAGATACGATAATGCTTGCCAAAGTTTTCGCATCAGGATTTTCTAACATAGCGCGTGCAACTTTTACACTAGGGTTGATCCCGATAGAACCACCGACACTAGCTACTGGCATAGGTAATGTCAGTTCTCCGATTAAAACTTGTGTTTCTAAGTCACAAGTCCAAGTAGAAAGTCCTTTGTATTTTCCGCTACGTGCTGCCCAACTTTGGCAACTAGCTTCAATAGCGCGCCAATCATTTCCGCTTGCGATAACAATACTGTCGATACCGTTGAAAATTCCTTTGTTGTGTGTTGCTGCACGATAAGTATCTGCTTGAGCAAACTTGCTCGCTAGTTCTATACGTTTTGCAATGTATTCTCCATTATCTCCAAGATTTGAAAATGGAATTTCACAGCGACTTGAAACTAAAGAACGTGTTGCGTAATTAGATAAAATTGCCATAAGGGCAACGCCACCGGTAAGACTTTCAAGAGATATTTTTACTGCCTCAAGCATAGTGTTAAGCATATTAGCCCCCATCGCTTCTAAAGTATCAACTATTAAATAAACAACTACAAAAGTAGTATCATCCTCAGTCAGAACTTTAACCTCTAAATCGTAAGCACCACCGCCACGCTTAACTATAGACGGATAAGCTTTATTTGCTGTTTTAAGCAGAAGCTCTTTATTGTCTAAGACAAGATTGCAAGTAGCCTCAATATCGTTAATATCATAGAGCGCAATATGTCCGATCATTTTTCTATCGTGGATAGTGGTACTAAATCCCCCGCAACGTTCAACTATTTTTCCAGCATTGCTGCATGCAGCAATAACAGAAGGTTCTTCGGTAACCATAGGAACTAGATAGCTTTTTTTATCAACAACAAAATTAGGAACAACACTAAATGGTAAAGAAAATGTCCCGACAACATTTTCTACCATATTATTAGCTGTTTCAAAATCTAATACAGAATTGCTGTTCAGTAAGTTGAAATGATCATTATCTAAAATATTAGCTTCTTTAATAACATTTAAACGTTCATCGCGAGTTTTCTTATAAAATCCACTCCAATTATTCATTATAGGAACCTCCCTTTCGGTAATTTTTGAAAAAACCTCACTAACAATTAACTAATAGCTTTATAAATAGTGGTGTTAGTGAGGTTTATAAGTTAGTGTAAAATTAACTAAGTTTTTAAATTTGTTTTTTATAGATTCGTTTGTGATTCTCGATTTTTTCTAGGACGAAACGACTTTCATCACGAATATCAGAAATATCTAGATTACCATCTTCATCAACGGTAGTATCTCTAAAGAACATTTTTTCATATTCATCAACAGAGATTTGTTTTCTATTATTAAACTGTTCAAGTCTATTAGTTTTTAATTGGTTTTCATAACCTTCGACTAGCGTCATACCAAATACTTCGGCAACAGCACCACTACCATAACTATAAAGAGCGATTTTATCCCCTGCTTTAAGAGTAGTGTTGTTTTCAAGAAGAGATAATAGCCCTAAGAATAATGAACCTGTATAAATATTACCAACACGTTGGCTATAAAGAATAGATTCGTTAAAACGTGCTAATAAGTTTTCTTTTGTAGATTCATTATTTTCTTGTTCTAATAATAGTTGTAATCCTTTAAGACCAAGTTTTGGATATGGTAGATGTAAACATACCGCACTAAAGTCTTGTAGTTGTTGTTTTGTTCTTTCTAAATATTTAGCCCAAACACTCTCTAGACATCCAAGATATTGCTCAGTTGAAAATTTTCCTTCAACAAAAGCGTATTGAGAATAGTTGGGACGCCAAAAATCCATGACATCACGAGTAAGGCAAAGATTATCATTGTTTAATTCTAGAAGACGAGGATTACTAGTAACAAGCATAGCGCAACTACCAGCTCCTTGTGTAGATTCTCCAGAAGATTTTATTCCATATTTAGCGATATCGCTCGCAATTACAAGTACCCTTGAATCAGGATTATTCAAGACATGATTTTTTGCGAAATCAAGAGCTGCAGTAGCCCCATAACAAGCTTCTTTTACTTCGATAGCACGCACAAATGGTTGAATATCTAATAGTCCGTGGATAAACACGGCAGAAGCTTTGCTTTGGTCGATACCAGACTCTGTTCCGACTATAATCATATCTATTTTTTCTAAGTCTTCATCATCTAAAATTTCAAAAGCAGCTTGAGCGCCAAGTGTAACGATATCTTGGCTTACTGGCGGAATACTCATTTCTAATTGAAGTAAACCTTTAGTAAACTTATCAGGTTCAATACCACGAGCTATTGCTAGGTCACGAATATCTAGATAGTACTCGGGCATTGCAAACCCAATCTTATCAATTCCTATTTTCATTTTACTTTTACCTTTCGATTACTATTAATCTAATTTTTCCTAAATATATACCGAACTCTCCAAGAATTCAAATAAAAGTTTACGCAATTACTATTGTATACAATTTTTCGTAAATAGTCCACAGTTAGACTGTTTAAAGTTAAAAAAGTTTCTTGACAATAAGATTTTAGTATAGAAGCTTAAATTAAACTTAAAAAAACTAGATTTAGTTATTCTAATTGATAGAAGGAAACAATAAATCTAGTTATATATTACTTATAATAGTTTTTAATCACGGCTTATAACCACAGAAATACCTTGACCGCCACCAATACAAAGAGAACATAGTCCGCGGTTTTTGTTTTCATTGATTAGCTCATATACTAAAGTAACAAGAATTCGGCAACCGCTTGCTCCAATAGGGTGACCTAAAGCTATAGCACCACCATTGATATTAACTTTAGCAGTATCAAGATTAAGTTCGTTAAGAACAGCTATCGATTGTGCCGCAAAAGCTTCGTTAAGTTCGAATAAATCAATATCATCAGTTGTTAAATTCAGTTTATCTAAAACTTTTCTCGTTGCGGGTATTGGACCAAGACCCATAACTTTATTATCTAATCCAGCGGTAGCATAACCATCGATAAATCCAAGGATATTAATGCCTAGCTCATTAGCACGTTTTTCAGACATCAGAATAATGCAGGCAGCCCCATCATTAATACCAGAAGCATTGCCAGCTGTTACAGTTCCATCTTTTTTGAATGCTGGGCGTAGTTTTGCTAGAGATTCTAGATTAGTACTAGGACGAACAAATTCATCTGTATCAAAAACTTTTTCTTCTTTACGTGTTTTTATCGTAATAGGAACTATTTCATTTGAGAATTTTCCTTTTTTAATAGCAGCGCTTGCTTTTTGTTGACTAAGAACTGCGAATTCATCTTGTTGCTCACGACTGATAGCAAATTGCTCAGCAATATTTTCCGCAGTAATGCCCATATGATAATTTTCAAAAGCATCGGTTAGACCATCATGAATAATACTATCTTCAAGTTCGAAGTTTCCTAGTTTAGCACCAAAACGTGCATCTTTTGTGTAATAAGGGGCAGTGCTCATGTTCTCTACACCGCCACAAACAACGATATCATTGTCACCAAGTAAAATAGATTGAGCGCCTAAAACAACGCTTTTTAGACCAGAACCGCAAACCTTATTTACGACAAATGCACTCTTTTCTTGTGGAATACCAGCAAAGATCGCGATTTGACGAGCGATGTTTTGTCCAAGACCAGCTCCAAGAACATTGCCGAAGATTACTTCGTCAACAAGGGTAGGGCTTAGATTTATTTCCTCTAATGATTTTTTTACAACTTCAGCTCCAAGTGTTGCAGCTGGAATATCTTTAAGACTACCGCCAAAACTACCGATAGCGGTACGTTTAGCACTAACAATAGCGACTCTACTCATATATCAATCTCCTATCCATATAATCGAGTATATTTTACTATAAAAAAACTATCAGTTCAAATTTTACGTGCGAACTATTGAAAAGAGTTTTTTAAGAAGATAGAGAAAAAATAACAAGAAGTAAATTCAAAAAAATGAGATAAAAAGCTATAACAGAGACTTTTGAAATAAAAATAAAATTATTTCGTAATATAAATGTAATATTTTTGTAATAAAACGTTGCTTTTTGTAATTTTTGGGAGTATAATATAATTAAAGAAGAGAAGAAATAGAAGTAAATAATATTAAGACAGAAAGTGGGTAGCGAAAATGAACAAAATTTTAAAAATTGCAGCGGTTTTTGTTTTAGGAATAGGAGTTTTAACAGGATGTACAGATAAAGTAGCGAAAAAAATAACTAATGAGACAGAAAAAACACAAGATGTTACAACGAATATGTTAAAAGATGATGCTAATGTTGATGAACAAAATCAACAAGAAAATAAAGACAACAATGTCGTCAACAAAAATGAAAATCAAACAATAGTACCAACTAATAGAAATAATACTAATAAATACAATCATAACTTTAATGAAGCAGGGAAAATATTAGAGCTTATGAATTATAGCTTACTTAACTTTAAAGGTTCTACAGCAGCTAATGCAATTCGTTATAGTGTTATAAATAACGGAACAGATAATCAAGTTGTCTTTGCCCCAGCTACCTATGTATTAGATTTAATCAATACTTATAATGAAGGAACTTATAATCTAAAAGATGTATTTGCAAAATTAAATGCAGAAAGAGGAATAACTTTTATAGAATTAGATAAAAGCAAAGTGGAATATACTCAAGAAGAATTAGAAAAATTAGTAAAAGATGATAACACTATTGTATATTTTAAAAAAGATAATGCTTTTGGACTACGTCATATGGCTGGTATAGGTGGAGCTACAGACTCAATTTTTGCACCGGTCGAACGTTGGCAAGTTCAAGGGGATAGAATAATAATACCATTTGTTACTATAGCTACTAATCGACCAACAGGTGTAATTACATTACGATTAAATAATAAACAATATGCAAGTGGTCAACATAAAACTATGTATTATGTTGAAAAATTTGTAATATACTAAACAATAAAAAAGAGCGCCTTAAAAAATTGATATGGATAATCAAGGATTTAAGGCGCTTCTTATTTAATTATAGGCAAAATAAAAAAGCTAAGTATAGGGGATACTTAGCTTTTTTATGAACTAAATTAAGTTCGAAGCAATTTCTTGCTTATTAATATCTAATCTTATATACAAATAACAAAAGAGTACCGCTACTCTTAAAGGGAGAATGGCTTGCCTAGGGAGCGACAAGCCACATTATGAAAAAAATTAAAAAGTTTTATTATCTGTTAATATCATAAAGAATTAACTGAAATATTGGTTTAAACAAAAATATTTTCAAACTTAAAAGGGAGAAACGACAAGCGTCGTTAAGAATGAAAAATTAATTATTTTTGTTTAAGTCATAATTATATCTTTCTTACTTAAAATATACTTAAAATTATTTTAAAATTTTTCAATTGAAATTTATTTTTATTAAAATCTTGAAAAAAATAGAATCCTAAACTTAAAATTAGCTCATTAGAACTAGTTTTCCAAGTTAAAATCAATAGGCTTTTTACCGACCTCTTCCAGGTATGAATTTATACGTGAAAATACTTTGCTACCAAAGAAACCACGATAAGCAGATAGCGGACTTGGGTGCGGAGATTCTATTATTTTGTGGCGAGAGCTGTCTATTAGAGTTTTTTTACTTCTAGCGTAGCTTCCCCATAGTACAAATACAACGTTATTATTTTTTTGTGAAATAGTTTCTATTATATAATCTGTAAAATCTTGCCAACCTACATTGCTATGACTTGCTGGTGAATATTCTTCAACGGTTAAAACAGAGTTCAATAGGAAAATACCTTGTTTAAACCATTTTTCTAAATTTCCTGTTTTTGCAGGAGTAATGCCAAGGTCATCATAAAGTTCTTTATAAATATTTATTAAGCTCTTAGGTAAAGGAACGCCATCATTTACAGAAAAACTTAATCCACAAGCTTGCCCAGGATTGTGATAGGGGTCTTGACCTAATATAACTACTTTTATATCTTGTAACGGCAGATCAAATACTTTAAAAACTAATTCTTTTGGTGGATAGATGGTCGCCATTTGTCTTTTTTTATTTATATTATCAACTGTTATGCCTAATTCGTTGCGCTTTGGATAATTTTTAAATATTTCTTTCCAACTGTTGTCCATAATAACTCCTTATTTACAAAAATTTCAATACACATTTAAGTATAACATAAGAGGAGGGACTAACAAAATTTATTAATAAGTAAGAATTAGAACGGTTAAATATGATATAATAGATAATGAGTGGAGAATAGTTTGTACATTCTCAAAAACTAAAAAATATAATTGGAGGTCAATATGAAGAAACTTGGTTTTATAGGCGTTGGTAATATGGGGGAAGCTGTTCTAAAAGGAGTAATTTCTAGTAAAAAAGTGGCAAGAGAAAATATTTTAGTTAGAAATTCTTCAGATAATAGCACAAAGAAGGTAGCTGAACGTAACGGAGTCCAAGCGGCCAATAGCTCAAAAAACTTGGCAAAAGAATGTGATATTGTATTTTTAGGAGTAAAACCATATTTAATAGCAAGTGTGCTAGAAGAAATTAAAGCAGAATTAGAAGGGAAAATAATTATTTCTATGGCTGCAGCAGTAGAAATAAAAGATATAGAAAGTATTGTACCAAGTGCAAAAGTAGTTCGCATTATGCCGAATACGCCCGTTCAAGTAGGTGCGGGGGTTGTTGGTGTTAGTGTAGGACATAATATAGAATCAACAGAAGTGGAGTATGTTTTAAGTTTATTTAGTAGTCTTGGGTTATCAGAGGTGATAGCGGAAAAAGACATGGCTGGCTTAACTGCGCTTAGTGGGTCAGGTCCTGCTTATGGTTATTTATTTATCGAGGCATTAGCTGATGGTGCGGTGTTAAATGGATTGCATCGTGAAGCTGCTTATCGCTTGGCAGCACACACGGTAATAGGGGCTGCAAAAATGGTATTAGAAACAGGAGAACATCCAGGGAAACTAAAGGATAATGTTTGCTCACCATCAGGTAGTACAATCGAAGCTATCCGTATTCTTGAAGAAAAAAATTTCCGTTCAGCAGTAATTGAATGCGAAAAAGCTTGCTTTGAAAAGTTAAAAGAGATGTAGGGTTAAAGTCTAACAATAAAGTATAAAATTCATAAAAGTTAAAAGAATCTTAATGATTAGAAGTCATTAAGATTCTTTTTATGGGCTATATTTATATAGCTTGATATAAATAAATATCCATAATAAATAAGAAAATATGCTGAAGAAAATCTGATTGATTCTATAAAAAGTTTACTAGCATTTTTTTTTGATGTATAATTTTTATAGTAGAATTTTTTAAAAAACTATCAAGTGAGGTAAACTATGAAAGTAGCGATAATAGGTGGAGGGATAGTAGGTGCGACATGTGCGTACTATTTGTCGAAAGATAAAGATGTAGAGTTGACGGTTTTTGATTACGGTGTAGGACAAGCGACAAAAGCCTCAGCAGGTATAATAAGTCCATGGTTTTCTAAACGTCGCAATAAGCCTTGGTACAAGATGGCGCGCTTAGGTGCAGATTTTTACTTACAACTTGTCCAAGATTTAGAAGATGAAGGTATCAATACGAATTTTTATTCGCAATGTGGAGTATATTTATTAAAAAAAGATGAAGCTAAACTACCAGAACTAAAAGAATTAGCGGAAAGCCGTATGGAATTATCACCAATGATAGGCGAGCTAAAATTACTGTCTAAAGAAGAGGTACAAAAAGTAATCCCAAGCTTTGATAATAATGGTGATGTACTTTATGCTAGCGGTGGAGGTCGCGTTGAGGGTGAACGCTTTGTAAAAACTTTACTTGAAGCATCAAAGGCACAAGTCTTTAATAAAAAAGTATCTTTAGGATTAGCTGGGGATAAGTATTTAGTAGATAACAAGGAGTTTGATGTTGTAGTTCTTGCGACGGGTGCGTGGCTAAAAGATGTCCTAGAGCCACTTGGTTTCGAAGTTGATGTTCGTCCTCAAAAAGGACAACTACGTGATTATAAAATAAAAGATAACAGTACAGCTGCTTATCCAGTAATTATGCCAGAAGGAGAGCTAGATATAATTCCTTTTGAAAATGGTGTGGTTAGCGTTGGGGCAACCCATGAAAATGACATGGGATTTGACTTGGAAGTCGATAAGGAGCAGTTGGATACCTTTGGAAATGAAGCTCAACAATTTTTAAAAGAACTAGCTGATGCGCAAATTATTAATGAACGAGTGGGTATTAGAGCTTATACTTCAGATTATTCACCGTTTTACGGAGAGGTACCAACGTTGAAAAATGTTTTTGCGGCAAGTGGACTGGGTTCTTCAGGATTAACAACAGGACCAATTATCGGTTATAGTATCGCAAATATGATTTTAGGACGTGAAAACGAGTTGGATTCACAAGATTATGATATAAATGCTTATATAACTATAAAAGAGTAGTTTTGGCTTATTTTATGAATAAATGCATAAATTTTTATATGTAAGAATATTAGTCGATTAAGTAAAAGGAGATATTTGAAAAAACTTCAAAATATCTTCTTTTTATTTTGAAAAACATCTTACAATCACAATATTTTATGTTATAATGGAGAGTGGAGAGTTGTATAGTAAAGTGTAGGGGTTTTAAAGATAGGAGTATACCTGCTATTTATTTCGCTACATTACTATAAAAATAGAAAGGTAATATTATACATTACTTAAGGAAGGAGATTATTATGATAGCTGATTACCTATCAGGCATAAGCACGTTAACACTAGTTATTCACCTGCTAGATATACTTTTAGTATGGTTTTTAGTATATAAGTTATTAACATTGTTAAAAGGTACTCGTGGTATGCAATTGGTTAAAGGAATTTTAATCATTATTGGGTTAAAAATATTTTTTAACTTTATTGGTTTTACAACGATGACTTACATATTCGATCAAGTGGTTACTTGGGGAGTGTTGGGAATTATGATTATATTCCAACCGGAATTGAGACGTGCCTTAGAATATATAGGTAGGGTTCAGTGGACTAATATTCTCAATTTTAACTATAAAGATGTTCAAAAAGGACAAAAAGAGCATATAATAAAGGCTGTCGCTACTTCATCAAGACATATGGCAAGACGTCGTATAGGCGCGCTTATTGTATTAGAAAATAATACCGGGCTTGATGAATATGTGGAAAGTGGAATAGAGATTAATGCAGAAGTAACGCATGAACTTATTATTAATATTTTTATTCCGAATACGCCACTCCATGATGGAGCGATGATTATTAATAAAGATAAAATTCGAGCTGCTAGCTGTGTATTACCGCTATCGGATAATAGAACTATCGCTAGTAGTTATGGAACACGCCACCGCGCAGCATTAGGATTATCAGAACTCACAGATGCAATTGTTATTGCTGTTTCAGAGGAAACAGGGAAAATAAGTGTATGCCAAAATGGTAAATTAACAACAGATTTTACGGATGAAAAATTGATGAAGTACCTAGAAGAAAATTGGCAACAACAAAATGAAAAGATTATTAAATAAGAGGTGATATTATGAGATTAAAAGAGAATAATCAATTAAAGTTAATATCATTTTTAATAGCAATACTACTATTTATATCGGTAAATGAAAATTTTAAAAATTTTTCTGTATTAGGAAATAGTGATAATAAATCAACCGCTTGGGTTACTGATGTTCCTCTTGAGGCAGATTATGATAGGGAAAAATTGTATGTAGTTGGGATACCAAATACTGTTTCTGTAAAGCTATCTGGATCATTGGCAAAAGTACAAAAAGAGAGTGTAGCGCGTCGCTTCAAAGTCAAGCTTAATCTGAAAAATGCTCAAATAGGAGATGATCAGAAAGTAAAACTAGAGATAGAAGGCTTGGAGAGAGGTGTTGAAGGAACGGTAGAGCCAGGAACAATTACGATTTCTATCAGGGAAAAGGTGACACGTGAGTTTAAGGTGATGCCTACTGTGAAAAAAGAAAGACTATTAATAGGGTATGAAGTAGAAAAACTTAGCGTTAATAATGAAACTGTAAAAATCTCTGGGGATATTGATAGTATTAATAGAATACATGAGGTTCGTGCAGAAAGTGCTACTCGTACTAAACTAAATAAAAATACTAAAGAAGAAGCAAAATTAGTTGCTTATGATAGGGATTATAACAAGATAGAAGATATTCAGATAGAACCTGGTTCAACGGTAATGTCGATTGAGCTAAAAAGTTTAGAAAAAGAAGTTCCGTTAGAAGTTAATACTATTGGAAAACTACCATCTGGGTATGAACTAGTTAGTGTAACGGCGGATGTGAGTAAGGTTACTATTCGAACAGAAAATCAAGAAACATTAGATAGAATAACAAAAATGCTAGTTGATGTGGACTTGAGTGATGTTAAGGAAGAGGTAGAAGAACGTAGTAACTTGAAGATTTATTCAAAAGAAGATTTTCGAGTAGCGACTGACACACCAATAGTAAAAGTAACTATAAAAGTAAGGAAAAAATAAGTATGTCAGATAAAAAAATGATGTTTTTAGCGGTGAATATGTTGATAACGGTGTTGAGTTTGGCTATAATAATAGGAACGGTATTTATCGAAAATCAAAAGACAAAACTAGTAGCTATAGCCGTGGCAATCAGCATACTTGTAACTCAAAAAATTGTAGAAATAATTGTTATAAAAGAGACAAGGAAGGTAAGTATAGTAGTTTTGATTATTATAGTTGCCGCCGCTGGTTATTTCGGATACAAAATTTTTTAAAAAAAGGGGGAGCTAATGTTATTTACTTTAGCTCCTAATTTTAAGAAGTATAGTTTTAGAACGACTTTATTACTAAGAATAAGTTAAAGTTAAATTGCTAGCTTGGGGAAAATATGGAGTTCTAATAAAATTGTAGGAGATTAGTATGGATAAATTATTTTCATCAAAAATATATATAAAGCATCGCTTTAAATTGATAATGTTATTAGATTTGAATATTGTAGCATTAGGGATTGTTGCATCAATACTTTTAGGTAAGGCTTCTGATCCTTTCGAAATGTTAACCACTCACTATATAGAAATAGGTGGATTTTTAATTATCTCTTTAATTATCTATGCTATTTGTTTCAAATTATTTGGGATAAATAAGTCGTTGTGGTCATATTTAGGAGTTAATGAAATTGTTAATATCTGTGTTTCTGTGTTTGTTGCAGATTTAATTACAAGCATACTATATCAATATATGCTTCCAGATACATTTTCTAATATAAGATTCGCTATTTTCTCACCATTATTAATTATTGCTGGAATTATGTTTATTAGAATGCTTTATCGTGCGTTACGTGAGCGAGAAGTAGGACGCACAGGAAAAGCTACATACAAAAATACCTTTATTATTGGGGCGGGGGATGCTGGATATATTCTTTTAAAAGAATTATCTAAAAATAATGTTTTTCGAGCTAATGTTGTAGGGCTTATTGATGATAATAGAAAAAATTCTGTAATAAGTGGTGTAACTGTTATTGGAACAACTTATGAATTGTTAAAACTTATTCCAGAGTATGAAGTTGAACAAGTGTTTTTAGCAATACCATCTATAGATGCATATAATAGAAATAGAATATTAAATGTTTTAAAAGAAGCGAATGTTAGTATAAAAGTGATGGGTTCTGGTGTAACAGTTGAAGATGGGGAAAATATTTCTAAACATCTTAAAGACGTTTCAATAGAAGATTTGTTGGGGCGTGGGGAAGTTAAGCTTTCTCAGGGGGAAATTCGTAGCTATCTACGCGGTAAGAGTGTTCTTGTCACAGGTGCCGGTGGTTCAATCGGTAGCCAAATAGTTCGTGAGATTTTCAAGTTTAAGCCAAGTAACTTGATTTTAGTAGATGTAAATGAAAATGCACTTTATATGTTAGAGCGTGATCTTGATTTTGAAAGAAGTCATTCAAAAGAATATGAAGGTGTAAATTATATCTCAGAAATTGTTAGCATTCGTGAAAAAGAGGCTTTAAGAGAAGTATTTGATAAATATAAACCAGAGGTAGTCTTTCATGCGGCAGCTCATAAACATGTACCTCTAATGGAACGTCGCCCGCAAGAAGCGATTAAAAATAATGTTTTCGGGACAAAAAATGTTATGGATGTAGCGATAGAAAAAGATGTTGAACGTTTTATTATGATTTCGACAGACAAAGCGGTAAATCCAGCCAATGCAATGGGTGCTTCAAAACGTTTAACAGAGATTATCTTACAGTCAAAAGGTAATAAATACAAAACGAAATTTGCAGCTGTTCGCTTTGGTAATGTTTTAGGATCTAATGGTTCGGTTATTCCAATTTTTAAAGAACAAATAAGGAAAGGCGGGCCAATAACGATAACACACCGCAATATTATCCGTTACTTTATGACTATACCAGAAGCGGCGCAGTTGGTTCTACAAGCTGGTTATTATGCGAGTGAAGGGGAAATTTTCCTTCTAGATATGGGAGAACCGGTAAAAATTATAGATTTAGCGACAAACCTAATCAAACTTTCTGGTCTAGAGCCGTATAAAGATATAGCTATTGAAGAAATTGGGCTTCGTCCAGGGGAAAAAATGTATGAGGAATTGTCGTTAGATTACGAAAATAGCGAGAAGACAGATAATAAGATGATTTATAAAAATACAACTCTAGATATTGATGTAGATGAGTTGAATGCTAAATTGGACAAGCTACAAGCGATGCTAGGACACGCAACAAACGAAGAAATTCGTAATGAGCTGTTTGAAATAATAAATTGTTATAATGGGTAGAAGAACAAAAACTCCATCGTTGAGTGCGATGGAGTTTTTGCTCTATCTTTTTTTATTTTAACAAGTATGCTATAATTGTTAAGGAAAACAAACTTATTCAAAAAAATATGCAGTTTTGAGTAAAAGTAAGGTGAAAGATGAATATAGACAAAAGATTTGAAACAGAGATAGTAAAAAAATATAGAGAAGAAATAGAAAAGAGAAAAATATCGTTGTTTTTGAAGCTGCTTTTAGATAAAGTATTAGCTTTAATATTGCTTATTCCGCTAAGTCCTATAATTTTGATAATAGCTATTTGGATAAAGTTGGATAGTGAGGGGCCTATATTTTATCGTCAAGAGCGTATTACAACTTACGGTCGTCCGTTTAGAATTTTTAAATTTAGAACAATGGTTAAAGATGCAGATAAACTTGGGGCAGCTGTAACCGAACATAATGATCCACGTATAAGTCATGTTGGGAATAAACTTCGTAAGGTTCGTCTTGATGAGTTACCACAGTTGTTTAACGTACTTTTTGGGGATATGAGCTTTGTCGGTGTTCGTCCAGAGGTTGCAAAGTATGTTAATCGCTATACTGATGAGATGAATGCAACATTACTTCTCCCGGCAGGAATAACGTCTCCTGCGAGTATTGAATACAAAGATGAGGATGAAGTAATTGAAAAGTTCAAAGGGACAGGACGTTCTATCGATGATATTTATATTGAAGAAGTTTTACCGGATAAGATGAAATACAATTTAGCCTACCTCAAGAACTTTAGTATAATGAATGATATAAAAATAATGATAAAAACAGCGTTAGCGGTCATAAAGTAGTAGAACAAGGTTAATTTGATGTTGCATCTACTATATGAGAATTAACTCTAACAATTTAAATATAAAGACACAAGAGAAGTTTCCACACTATTCTCTTGTGTTTTTTATCATGATAGCTGAAATTTTTCTAAAATTAGAGTATAATAAAGAGATAATATAAAAAAGGAAGGTTAATAAACATTAAAAGATTAGGAGTCAAAATGAAAAAATACAATATTCCTTTTTCACCACCAGATTTAATAGAAGAAGAAATAGCAGAAGTAGTAGATACTTTAAAATCTGGATGGATAACAACAGGACCTAAAACAAAAGAATTAGAAAGAAGACTATCAGAATATACAACAACACCAAAAACAGTATGCTTAAATTCAGCGACTGCAGCATTAGAACTTGTCTTGCGCGTGTTAGGAATAGGTGAAGGAGATGAGGTAATTGTTCCAGCTCTAACTTATACAGCATCTTGTAGTGTTATTTACCATGTAGGCGCAAAGGCTGTTATGGTTGATATTCAAACTGATAGCGCAGAGATGGATTATTCAAAACTTGCAGATGCAATAACACCAAGAACAAAAGCGATTATTCCGGTGGACCTTGCGGGTATTCCATGTGATTATGATAAAATTTTTGAAGTAGTAGAAAGTAAAAAAGAGTTATTCAGGGCAAACAGTATTTATCAAGAAAAACTTGGCCGTGTAGCTGTTATTGCTGATGGGGCGCACGCTTTGGGTAGTGAGTATAAAGGTGTAAAAATTGGAGCTGTCGCAGATTTTACAACATTCTCATTCCACGCGGTAAAAAACTTCACAACAGCAGAAGGTGGAAGTGTTACCTGGCGTGAAAATCCAACCTTTGACAATGAAGAATTATATAGAGAATTTCAAATTTTTTCACTTCATGGTCAAACAAAAGATGCGTTGGCAAAAACAAAAGCGGGTTCTTGGGAGTACGATATTATTATCCCAGGTTATAAATGCAATATGACTGATATTATGTCGTCTATTGGCTTAGTTCAACTAGATCGTTATCCTAAATTGTTAGAACGTCGTTTAGAACTTGTTGAAAAATATAACGCAGGTTTTAAAGGAAGCAAAGTAATTCCGTTGATTCACAATACAAAAGATCATAAAAGTTCAAATCACCTGTATATTACACATGTAGAAGGTGCCACATTTGAACAACGTGGAGAAATCATTGCGAAAATGGCGGAACGTGGAATTAGTTGTAATGTTCACTATAAACCATTGCCACTTCTTACAGCGTATAAAAATTTAGGTTTTGATATGAACGATTATCCAAATGCTTATTCATATTATGTTAATGAAGTGACATTGCCATTGCATACACGTCTTAGTGATGAGGATGTAGAAGTTATTATAGAAAACTTTAAAGAAGTAATAGCGGAGGTAGTAGGTGAGTAGAGCCACTATCAGAAAATAGCTGAAAGCTAGAATATTTATACAAGGAGAGAAAATATTGACTAAAGAATTGATAAGCATAATAGTTCCAGTTTATAATGTTGAGAAATATTTAAAAAAATGTGTAGACTCAATAGTTAATCAAACGTATAAAAATTTAGAAATAATTTTAGTAGATGATGGAGCCACCGATAATAGTGGAAAAATATGTGATGAATTGGTAGAACTGGATAATAGAATAAAGGTTTATCATAAAAAAAATGGTGGATTATCGGATGCAAGGAACTATGGAGTAGAGAGAGCGACTGGGGACTATATTGGCTTTGTAGATAGTGATGATTACATAGATGCAGAAATGTATGAAAGGTTATATGAGGCTATAAAAAAAGAGAATGTGGATGTTGCGGAGTGTAATTTGAAAATTGTTTATCCAGAGAAAACCGATCTCTTTACTGATCAAAAATATTATCAAATTTGTAATAAGCAAGAATACTTGGAAGAATACTTAAAAATAGAAAAGATTTTTGGTTCAGCATGTGTAAGGTTAACTAAAGCAGATATTGCCAAAAAACTAAAGTTTCCAGTTGGGAAATTATATGAAGATACGTATTATGCTTATGATTTAATCGGTATTGTTGATAAGTATGTTATAGTGGATAATCCATACTACAACTATTTGATGAGAGAAAATAGTATAACAAATGCAAAATTTAATCCTAGGATATTTGATCTTATAGAAATAGTGGAGAAATTTCATACAAATGTTTATAAAAATTACCCTAGTCTAAAAGAAGCAGCAGATTGTCGAAAAATGTATGCATATTTTTCAGTGTTGAACAGCATATTATTAGAGGAAGATTTCAAAAATAATAGTTTTTATAAGCAGATAATAGATTATTTTAAAGAAGAATATACGAAATTATTAAGAAATAAATACATAACTCGTAACAGAAAACTAAGCATACTATTGATTAAATTTAGTATAAATCTATATAGAAAAGTGTTGTTGAGATATAAAAATACTTTAGCGAGAAATTAGGTGAATTTAATGAATAATGAATTAATAAGTATAATAGTTCCAGTATATAAAGTAGAGAAGTACTTAGAAAGATGTGTGAAATCTATTCAGGAACAAACGTATACAAATTTAGAAATTATTTTGGTTGATGATGGATCTCCTGACAGATGTGGACAATTATGTGACGAATTTGCTAAATTGGATGAAAGAATAAAAGTTTACCATAAAGAAAATGGGGGAATATCCGACGCTCGTAATTATGGGATAGATAAGGCTACTGGAGAGTATATCGGTTTTGTAGATAGTGATGATTATATTCATGAGAGTATGTATGAAAAATTATATGAGGCTATAAAAAAATCAGGGACAATGATTTCTGAATGCGGATTAACAAGAGTGTATAAAAATACATTAAGACCACATTATGAAGGAAAAGACTACTTTTTAATTTTAGATAAACAAGAGTATTTAAAAGAATTTTTGGAAAATAGAAAAGTATATGGCTCTGTTTGGTGTAAATTGATTCATAGGGATATAGCTAAAAAAATAAAATTTTCGGTTGGGATGATTTATGAAGATGCTCTATATAATTTGGAATTAATAAAAAATGTAGATAAGTTTACATTAATAAGTGATAGTTACTACTATTACTATATAAGAGAGGATAGTTATACTACCAAGCCGTTTAATAATAGAAGTATGGATTATATTGATGTAATAGAGAAAATAAGTGAGTATACTTTAGCTAATTTTCCAGAATTCAAGGAGCAACTACTTATAAGAGTCGCATTTGCTTATGTTTCAATTTTTAATCAGCTAATAGAAGTAGATAATTATAAAAATAAAAAAGAGTATGAAATATTAAAGAATAAGTTGAAAAGTATTCGTTTAGAAATTATAAGTAGCAAAAATGCACCTAAAAACCTGAAGATAGCATTCTTGTTATTAAGTATTAATGAAAAATTATATAAATTTGTGCTGTCTAAGTATAAAAAATACGAACGTAATAATTAATTAATGGAGAAAAAGGCGATGAAAAAAGTATTGATAGTTATTCCTTCGTATTCTAAAGGCGGAGGAGCAGAAAAAATTCTTTCTAATATTTTAAATAATGGTGATTTTTCTGAATATAAGATAGATATAGTAGAAATAGATAGAGGGAAAAAAAGATTTGAGAAACTTCCTAAGGATATTGCTATACTAAAAAAGTATAATGATGAAAAATATCCGTACCTAATGCGTCTTATATTGGAGCAACTTGGAAGAAGGCTTCCAAATTTATTGAGAAATTATCTAATTAAGAAAGATGACTATGATATTGAAATTATGTTTGAAGTTATGTATCCTGATATTCCATTCTCAAAAAGAAATATAAAAAAGATATATTGGGTCCATGGAAGTATAGAGGATTTTTCTAATACCTGGCGTAAAAATAGATTTAGAAAATATTTTTCAGATGCTACAAAGATAATATCAATATCGAATAGAACAGAACAATCTATAATCGACTTATATCCTGAACAACAAGGGAAAATAACTCGAATATATAATGGATATGACTTTAAGGATATAATAAATAAATCTAAAGAAAAAAGTGATATTGATATTCATGAAAAATCTATCTGTTCTATTGGACGAATAGAAAGTAAAAAAGGCTCAGATAGAACTTTAGAATTAATTAGAATGTTACATGAAAAAGGCCATAAATATCATATGTATTATATAGGTTCGGGAGAGTTGGAAGAAACTTTAAAATCAAGAGTAGAACAATATAAATTATCGGAGTATATTCACTTTTTAGGTTATCAAAGTAATCCATATAAGTATTTAAAAAATATGAGATGTCTTGTTTCTATGTCGAAACAGGAAGGTTTTCCTGGAGTATATGTGGAGGCTTTATCATTAAATATTCCTTTTGTTTCAACTGATGTAGGTGGGGCTGAAGAACTTTCACAAAATGGAAAATTTGGAAAAATAATTTATAATGATGAACAAGCGATAAAAGAAATAATAGGGTATGTTGAACAAACTCAAAGATGTGAAGAAGAGGTAACAGAATTTCTTAAAAAATTATCTTTAGAAAAACAGATTCAAGAGTTTAAAAAATTAATAGAAGATTAATGTTTACAGAAAGGAAATTATTATGCCGTTTACAAGCGCAGGATTTTTATTTTTCTTCTTGCCAATAACGATAGCATTATATTATCTATTTAATCTTATTGGTAAAAATCAATTGAATAATTTATTGCTAATATTATTTAGTTTATCATTTTATATGGTATCGGGGTTGCGTACAACGGTCTATTTGATATTGTTTATAATTATTATTTATTTTTCTGGTAAGATATTGGGGTACACAAATACTAAAAGAACAAAGAAAAGTTTTTTTATATTATCGTTGCTATTTGTAGTATTGACTTTATCTTATTATAAATATATAACATTTATATTAGAGTTATTCCAGGGTGATAAGGGGACATTCAGTCTAGTAGTCCCGTTAGGCTTATCTTTTATTATGTTTGAAGCAATATCGTACATGGTTGACATTTACAAAGGAGATACAGAAAGTGGAGGTTTAATAGATGTGTTTCTATTTTTCACATTTTTCCCAAAAATTGCTTCTGGGCCGATAGTATTGTGGAAAGATTTTTCTAGTCAAATTTATAATAGAAAAATGTCTGTAGACTCATTTTTTAGTGGAATGAATAGGGTAATGATAGGTTTTGCGAAAAAATCTATTATAGCAGATTCGTTAGGAACAGTAGTTCAAAGTATTAACGAAAATACACAGTTAGGAATAGATTCACCAACGGCTTTTTTAGGAGCGTTATGTTACTTCTTGCAGATTTATTATGATTTTTCAGGATATTCAGATATAGCAATAGGTATTAGTAGAATATTTGGATTTGATTTAAAAGAGAACTTTAATTATCCATATACATCAACCTCTATAGGTGAATTTTGGAGAAGATGGCATATTTCCCTAGGGTCATGGTTTAGAGAGTATATTTATATTCCGCTAGGAGGAAATAGAAGACACGTCTATATAAACCTATTTATTGTATTTTTAATCACTGGTATTTGGCATGGATCAACATTTAATTTTGTTATTTGGGGAGTGGCTCATGGCTTATTAATTATGATAGAACGTGCATTTAGGGAGAAGGTTTGGTATAAAAAGATACCAGCGTTATTTAAATGGATGTTTACTATGGTATTTGTCTATCTGACATGGATAATATTTATGATACCATCTTTAACTCAGGCTATAATATATTACAAATCCATGCTGGGAGTTCCAGCAGGGAGTATATACTTTACATTTGAGTATTTTATTAATAGTAAGCTAATTTTAATAATTGTTATAGCCGTAGTTGGAGCGTTTATAGGTAAGTGGAATAAAGCAGAATTGATTAAAACGTGGGCTCAAAGTACAAAAACTGGAGTAGTAGTTAGCCAAATATTATATATGCTGTTATTTGTTTTAGCTGTTTTGTTTATGATGAACTCATCATATAGTCCATTTTTATATTTCCAATTTTAAGGAGGAAGTTAATTGAAACATTTGAAAATATTTTTTATATTACTATTTTCAGTTATTCTACTCTTGCCATTAGCGTTTTTTAATAGGCAACCGAATTATATTTCTGAAATTGATAATAGAAAACTAGCTGAGTTTCCAAAGCTAGATAAAATTAACTCTGAAACTATCAAGGATATGTATAAATATGTAAATGATAGAGTGGGTTTTAGAGAAGAAATAATTCAAAGTTATGGAATTTTGAATAATAGGTTATTTGATATTCTAGTTCATCCAGCCTACGTTTACGGACAAGATGGATATGTGTATTTTGGAATGTATCAAAAAAATTACGACGAACATACAAGGCAATTTACAAAATCTCTTAAAGAAGTAAAGGATTATGTAGAGAGCAGAGGCGGAAAATTTTATGTTCTTATCAATCCCGAAAAAACCTCTGTTTATACAGAATATTTACCTAGAGGAGTAAATTATAATAGAACATGGATACAACTTATAGAAAAAGATTTAAAGCATTATGGTATAAATTTTATAGATAATACTGAAGAGTTGAAAAAGCGAAGTAGTATTGAGCAAGTATATAATAGGCAGTACGATGCTGGACATTGGAACGATTTAGGAGCGTTTTATGGAGTAAACAATCTATTGCAGTTAATCGAAAAAGATGATTATAGGGTGAAACCTCATATAAAAGAAGATTTTGAGATAACTCAAGAAATAAAAAAATACTTACCTACATCTAAGTTCGAAGTAAATGAAGCTGTTCCAGTATTTAATTTAAAACAATCATATGAGGATTTAACAAAAAAATATGATAAGGAAATATACAGAGATGCACAGCAGAATCACTTTAGTTATATTAAAAGTGATAATTCAGAGTTGCCAAAAGCATTAGTATTTCAAGGTAGTTATTTGAATGGGAGAGAAAAGTATTTAGCAGACAGGTTTAGTGAGTACATTGCAGTTCATAACTATCAAAATATTTTTGATATAGACTATTATTACAATATATTCCAGACAGACATAGTTGTCTTTGAGGTTGCAGAGTACACTATAAATAACGTATATTTTGATATGGCTAAGATGAAAAATATGAAATTAAACCCTACCTTAACAAATGATTATATATATACTGAAGAAAAAAATAATATCAAATATTCATTAGAAAAAGGAGATTTTATTGATAAATTGGTGTTTAGTGGGGTACCAGAGAATATAGAATACATATATTTTAAAATAGGAAATAAAATATATGATATAAAGTATATAGATGGTAAATATAGTCTTAGTATAAAATCAGAATCTTTAGTTATTAATGGGGATGAAGAAATTATCTTTAAAAAAAATGATGATAACAGGTACTATAAAAGTAAAGTAAAAGAGGAGAAAAATAAATAATGAGAAATAAACTTTTAGAAAATTTAATAAAATATCCTATTTTATTTTATATATTTTATTTTATATATACAATAAGACCACCGTTTAAATTAATGATTTTATCAGCAGATAAATATGAGTCATTATTTCATTATGGGCTTATTCTATGGGGATTAATAATAGTTGGATATAATTTTCTAACAAGGAGAGAAATTTTTTTAGGGAAAAATATTAATTTCGTTATAGTGTGGATAATCGCATCTATTTTAACAGTAATAAGTAATATATCCTATATAACAATGAGTTCTATAAAATCTATAGTATTAACAATATTATCAATATTATTCTTTTTAATAGGGTATCCTCTTTTACGAGGTAAGTATAGCGATACTAAAATATTTAAATATATATTTTATCCGGTTTTAGCTGTTAAACTCTTAATAAATAGCATATCTATCTATTTATATTTAGCAAATATTAGTATATTTGTTATAAGAAATAACTTGTTAGATTTTTTAGGTGTTAGATATGTAGGAATAACTGGAAATAGATATACCCCATTATTATATGGCTTATATAAAGATCCTAATTTTACGGCGATGATAGGTGTATCATTAATATTTATTTCTATATATATCTATGTGAGTAATAAAAATACTCTTACATATAAGGAAAAAGTATTTATATATATTAGTGTATTTTTAGAATTTGTTATGGTTTCTTTTTCAAACTCTAGAGGAGCATTATACTCGATTATATCTGTATTTTTTATAATTTTAATAATAATTATATTAAATAGGTATAGACTAAAATCCCTTTTTTCTAAGTTTACTATGAGGAAAATCATAGTGGTTATTTGTGCGATGATGTTAATTTCTGTTTCATATATGGGTATTCAAAAGATAGGTTTTTCTCTTTCGCAAAATAGCCAATTTAAAAGGTATATTTATGCAGAGCAGAATAATCGATTTACACGAATATTTCCTTCGGACTTAGAGCAAGAGCGGTTTTCTAAACATAAAGATTGGGTGTTAGAGTATGATGAGACAGAAGGTGGAGAAAACGGCGGCAAAATAGCTATAACCAAAGAGGATTCAGGAGAAGAAATAGGAAATGGAAGATTGACAATCTGGAAAGATACATTAAAGCTATTTCTAAAAAAACCAATTTTTGGTATTGCTCCAGAAATGCAGAAAAAAATATCATTAGAGAAGTATGAAAACCTAGATATTCCATCTATGAAAGAAGGAAGATCAATTCATAATAGTTACCTTGCGGTATTACTTTATTATGGTATTGTGGGAGCATTAGTCCTTGCTGTAGGAATTATTAGAATTTTAATTTTACCTTTTATGGATGAGGTTAAAAATGGTTATTCTCCAAAATCAATATTATTTTATGGGATATTATTTTCTTTAGCAGTATCATTCTTTTTAGAATCTATCTTTGTAAATATTGATTTCGAACAAATATACTTGATGTTCTTATTGGGAGTAGTAACGGGATGCTCTAAATTTAAAGGAGGTAGTTAATATGCTACAATGGGCAAAAAGAAGTTTAGCGACAGCATTAGGAGATAAGAAAGATATAGTAAAAAATTGGAAGATAATAAAGAGACTTAATGAAAAAGCTAATATTGAATTAGATACAAAACGCCAACAATTACTTAAAGATAATTTTCTTGATGTTTTAAATAGTGTATATAGCTCTAAAATATCTAATTATGATGTTTGGTTAGATTTTGGAACATTATTGGGAATCTATCGAGATAAGGATCTTATAAAACATGATTTGGATATGGATTTCGGTATTGTTATTGATGATTATCTTGATTTCCAAGAAAAAGAAAAGGAATTGTTAAACAAGGGTTTTCAAAAAACACGTGAGTTATATTATAATAAGGAACTTATGGAAATTTCTTATGATTATAATGGCTTAAATGTTGATTTTATAGTTTATAAAAAAGAAGAGGGTTATGTTAAATCTGTTGTTGTAGGATATTTATTAGATGCTTTAAATAGACCGTGTAAGTATGAATCTAGCAAGTATGAGATTAAGTTTGATGGCTTGAAAGATTATGATTTTGAGGGAGTTAAAGTAAAAATACCTTTAAACACGCATGAGTATTTAGAACATCAATATGAAAAAGATTTCTTAATACCTAATAAATTCTATGATTGGCGAGATAATCCATTGTATGAAAAAGTTGATGAAAGCTTGGTTGAAGTTAAATTGTTAAAATAAAATACAGATGCCTCTAGTTTTGAGGTATCTGTATTTTATTTTTATCTTTTAAATTTTTTAATGAACTTATTGTATAAGATATCTATAGTATACATTATGGTGCTGTCCTTCATAATAAGGAGAGTGCTGGCATAATATAGTGTAGAGAAAATAATAGTACAACAAATCATAAGTAATGAATTAATGGTTATAGCATAAGATGTAATTTGAAATACATGTTTAAGAGTATAATATATAGGTATGAATCCAAGCGATATAATTATATATCTAGTACTTTTTTGGAATATTGATTTCAACGAAATAAGGCTATGTTTTTTAATGAATAGAATTTCAAGTATTACTACTATACATTCAGCGATAAGTGTAGTTATAACATAATATTCAGCTTGAAATATATTATTTAGGTAAAGTAATCCATTAAGCAGGAAGTTTATAATACCGCCTATAAAGTAATACAAGGTGAGTGTACGTTCTTTATCATTTACAAAAATGATTTGATTTCCCAATATATACTCTAAAGACCAAACTAGTGTCCTTAAAGCAAAGAGACTAGTGACTATTCCGGCGGCAGTATACTTCTCGGAAGCATATATTACAGTTGCAAAAGTTCCTAAAAGAATTAAACCAATACCTGTTGGAATTATAAAGAATAAGAATAGAGAACTAGATTGATTTATAAGATACTCATATGAATCGTTGTCTTTCTTTCCCAGATAATAACTTAGTCTAGGTATAGTTACGTTTATTGTTCCAGTTAAGACAATTGTAATCAGCATTACTATATTCATAGAAATAGTATAATATGAAATATATTCAAGATGCGGGCTACGCGTGATAAACAATCTATCTAAAAGAGTATATAACATATTAGCGTTAGCTAATAGCAACATAATAAACATATTTTTAGAAGAAATCAATATTTCTTTAATAGGTATTTTGACAAAAGATACATCTTTTTTTATCCATAAAAAACTTATTAAATAGTTCAGTACAGTAGTTATGGTCATTATTAAAGCATAAGGTATTATATCGCTTTCTACCTTAACAAGAGTGAAGATAGATATTAACATTACTATGCGGATAAATAATGTTTTATACAAAATAAATGTATAATTTTCATAAGCTTCATTCATCCACTCTATATTAAGAAACTGAAATAAGGCTTGCAAGCCAAGGATATAGTATAAAATTTTTAATGTAGATATATCTGTTCCTAGTTCTATAAATAAGAAATACAGAGTAGTAATTGATATTGAGGTGAAAATAGATAAATAAAATAACTTAGAGAATACATGATTTATTTTATCACTATTTTCTTTAACTTTACTAATAGATCTAATACCGTAGTTGTATATTCCGAACGCGGCGATAGGCATAATAAAACTTGCCCAAGTATTTGCGTTATTATAATAACCATAATTATCTTTGCTTAAAATTCTGGTAAGATAAGGATTTGTAATTAGAGGAAATATAATATTTAATATATTAACGGTTATGCTTGCTAAGGCATTAATTTTTATATTTTTCAATTTTTCACTCCTTTTATCGTCGTAGTCTGAGTTAGGTATATTATATCACAATATGTTGTAAAAAACAGATAAAATTTAAATGAAATATTTAGCTATATAATTATTCATCAAGCTTATATGCATTATTTAAAATTATGAGATAACTTAAAATTTATTAGAAAGTATATAGATATAGGGAGATAAGTTTAAAAAATACTGGATTATTTAGGAAAATTATGGTAATATAAAAAAGTATGAGATTAGAAATCTCATTTAATTTTCTATTGGTGTTCAAAAAACAAAAGAAAAATACAAAAAATGAACAAGGTGAAGTATGATTAATTTAGCAGAATTTAAAATTTTAACACAATTATTACAAAAGCCACTTCAAACACAAAGAGAATTGTCAGAATCTATAGATGTATCTTTGGGAAAGGTAAATTCGGTAATTACAAAATTAAAATCTAACGGATTGTTAACTGGGAATAATGAAGTAACAAATGCTGGGCGTGTAGAACTTGAACCATATAAAGTGAATAATGCGGTTATATTGGCGGCGGGAATGAGTACTAGATTTGCTCCCCTATCGTATGAAAAACCGAAAGGATTGCTTAATGTAAAAGGTGAAGTTTTAATAGAGAGACAAATTAAGCAGTTACATTCAGTAGGAATAAAAGATATAACGTTAGTTGTTGGATATATGAAAGAAAAAATGTTCTATTTAGAAGAAAAATATGGGGTAGAGATTGTCGTAAATGAAGATTATTATAAATATAATAATACATCCTCTATGATACTAGTAGAAGATAGACTATCTAATACATATATATGTTCATCTGATAACTATTTTGTAAAAAATCCATTTGAAAAATATGTTTATAAAGGGTATTATTCATCTGTATATGAAGAAGGTGAAACTGACGAATATTGTATTAGTTTTGATAAGAAAGATAGAATAATCGATGCAAAAGTAGGAGGGTGTAACTCTTGGGTAATGCTAGGACATGTATACTTTGATCGAGAATTTAGTAACAAGTTTTCTTCAATTCTTAGAGAAGAATATAAAAAGCAAGCGGTAAAAGAAGGCTTATGGGAAGATTTATACATTAGATTCATATCGGAGTTAGATTTGCGCATAAGAAGATATAGTAAGAACATTATAAGAGAGTTCGATTCTTTAGATGAATTAAGAGAGTTTGATAAAGAATATTTAAAGAATACTAATTCGAAAATTTTAAATAATATTTCTAATATATTGGAGTGCAGAGAAGAGGAAATTGAACAAATAAGTCCAATAAAAGCAGGGCTAACGAATACATCGTTTAAATTCACTGTTTCAGGGAAACAATATGTATATAGACATCCTGGTAAAGGAACGGAAGATTATATTAATAGGAAAAGTGAAGCTGCATCAATGGAGGTGGCTAAGAAACTAGGCATAGATAATACTCACATTTATATTGATGAGGAAGGTTGGAAGATTTCTCATTATATAGACGAAGCTAGAAATCTAGATTACCATAACAAGGAAGATGTTTCGCAAGCATTAAAATATCTAAAGTTATTACATAATAGCGGCGAAAAAACAGAGTATAAGTTTGATATTTGGAAACAGATTGATGGATTCCGCCATCTACTAGCAGAGAATAATAGAGATGACTTTGAAGATATGAATGACTTAGTTGATTTGGTGGAGAGATTAAAGAATGAATTATCAGATGATCAAGAATATTGTTTATGTCATTGTGATAGTTATGATCCTAACTTTTTAATAGATAAAGAAAATAAAATGTATCTTATTGATTGGGAGTACTCTGGTATGACGCATCCAGCGGTTGATTTGGGAACATTTATAGCTTGTTCAGACTATAAAGTAGAAGAGGCTGTTGGGGTGATTAAAGAATACTTAGGAGAGGATTATACACCTAATAAGTTAAAAACCTATTTAGGATATACTGCAATTATATCATTCTATTGGTTTTTATGGGCACTACATCAAGACAGCTTAGGAAAAAATGTAGGTAAATATTTATACATATGGTATAAGTATACGAAAATATATGCAAAAGAAGCATTAGAATAAAAAGGAGTCAATTTTAATGAGTAAAAATCTAGAAGATTTAATATATGAAGAAACAAAGAGAAAACTAGATATAATGGAAAGTAAGGAGTATAAATTTCCTAAAAGAATTACTAAAGTTGATGGTTATATCATAATAGGTATAATTATTGTAAGTTTAGTGTTAATAATATTATGTATGAATGAGGTAATTAAGTAATGCAAAATAATTATATAGAAAGAGAAACAATTACAGGAGTTGTGCCAGTCTTAACTAATGAAAGAAAATATTCGTTTATAGATTTATTTTTATCTACAAGTGGATTTGCTATTGCAACATGGTGCTATACCCAGGGAGCCTATGTAGCGCAGTTCTTAGGGTTTAAGCAAATGTTAATCAATATTTTTGCATTTAACTTAATCTGGGTATTAGTAAGTTGCTTGCCAATTTTCTTTGCAGTAAGGTATGGAATTGATTTATGGATATGGTTAAGGGCAGTTTTGGGGAATAAAGGTGTTGCAATACTATCAATTGTTATAAGTTTGGCAAATTTTGGGTGGTATGCTGTTGCTGCTAATTTATTTTCTTCTTCCATGATTAATTTAATGAAGAACTTTGGAATTGTGTTAAATGAAGACTTGTGGAATCCTATATTAGGGGTAGCGTGTGTTGTTTTAGGGACTCTTATAGCGATAGGTGGCCCGGAAGTAATAAAATGGACAAATAGATTTTTAGTTGTAGCATTATTAGTTGTGGGAGTAATTGTATTTTTTATTAGTATAACTGCTGTTCCACTTTCAGATATATTAGCAGTGAAACCTGCTAATCAAGAGGGAGTTAGTGCAATAGAACGTTTTATGATGTCTGCAGAGGGAAATGTCGCTTTTGCATTTTCTTGGTCAACTCAAGCGCTAGTTATGCCAAGATTAGCTAAAACAGAAAGAAGTGGATATTGGGGGACAACACTTTCTTATGGCGTTGTAGCTCCGTTCTTCGTTGCAACTGGTGGAGTTATGACTTTAGCGATGTTTGTAAAAACAGGTGTTTATGAAAGTGATCCTACAACTATGTTATCAGTTTTGGCGGCCCCAGCACTAGGTCTTTTAAGTTTACTATTAGTAGCATTTGCTAACATAGGGACACAAGGGACAGGGTCATATGTAAATTGTATGATTGTGAAGAGTGGATTACCTAAAGTTAGTTACAAGTTGCTTGTTATAATAGCTATGATATATGTAAGTGTTCTTACAGTGTGGGGAGGTGTAGAAAAGTATTTTGGTGCTTTTATCTCACTTGCAGCGTATGTGCAAGGTCCGATTATAGGTATGATATTAGTAGACTATTTCATTATTAGAAAAAGAAAACTATCGTTAAAATCAGCTTATAATTTAAAAGGACATAATGCTTACAAGTATACTAATGGATATAACATTGTGGGGTTATTATGTATAATTATTTCATGTTTAATAACAATGTTATTTGTATATAATCCTTATAGTGGTTCAATAAAAAGTAATATATTTTTATTTACAACAGGAAGTGGTTTTACTGCAATTCTTGGAGCCATTTTATACTATTTGGCTAGCGTAACATTATTTAAAAAATATATGGTTAGCGATAGAGATGATTTAGAGATTGTATAGTATAAAATTCAATATTATATATTAAAATCTGAGTTATCATTAATATCCTATGTAGTATATACACTTCTATTAAAAATATAATTTTAAAAAGAGAGATAAGGAATTGTAACCTATCTCTCTTTTAATTGTAATTAACTTGTAACGTAGTATACAAGGGAAAGATGGTATAATATAAGATGCATTGATAGAGAGAAAATAATAGTTCAAGTAGGAGATAGAGAATTTATGAGAAACAATATAAAAATAGGAATAGGAGCACTAGCGGTTTTAGCAACACCATTTGTAGTAGGAGAAGTTTCTGGGAATGAAGTACAAGCAGAATATAAAGGACAATTATTTTATAATTCAAATAAATTAGCAAACTGGTGGTATGATGATGGAAGCGACTGGTATTTCTTCAAAGATGGTAAGAAGTATACAGGTTGGGGAAAAGATAATTCCGGAGAACACTACTATGTAAATGGAAAATACGCAAATGGC
>NZ_JAPWBZ010000010.1:0-61743 GCF_041433685.1 Gemella sp. 27098_8_92 | reverse complement strand
CTTTTTTATTATGATTAAAGTAAAAACCTGAACATATATTCTATGTTCAGGTTTTTTCTATTTATTAAGTTCTTTAGCAGTAAAGCTAAGTGGAAGTACCTCTTTGAAGAAGTTGTAAACTTCATATGAATTGTTACTTGTCCCTAATATTAGCTCGAAGTCACTATCAGCAAATTCAGCTATTACTTGACGACATACTCCACATGGTGGGCAATAATTTTCTAGATTACCATTTGGACCACCTACTACTGCTATTTTCTTGAATTTTGTCACACCTTCACTTACTGCTTTAAATATAGCTGTACGCTCAGCGCAGTTAGTAGGGGAGTAACTAGCATTTTCTATATTACAACCTGTGTATATTTTTCCATTATCAGCTAAGATAGCAGCTCCAACTTTGAAGTTAGAATAAGGAACATAAGCAAAATTAGTGGCCTCAATAGCGGCTTCAATTAATTTTGTATTTATATCTTTATGAAGATGTATATTTTCTTCTTGTAGAATTTTCGTTACTGTATCAGCAACACCACTTTCTGAATTTGGCTTATCAGTAATGTATCTTGATATTTTTTTTAACTCAGGAACAGCATTCTCCATGGCAACGCTATATTTTACTAGTTTAAGCATTGATTTATCGTTAAGATTATCGCCTATAGCAAGTATATTATCGAGTGGTATATTGTATATCTCAGATATTTGTTTAAGAGCATGCCCTTTTGTAGCATTTTTATCCATAATTTCTATGTTGTTTGGCCCAGATGAGGTTACAGTTATATTTGTATTATCTGCTAATAATTCTTTTGCTTTTTTTAGTTTTTTTAAGTCGTTAGAAATTCCTATAACTTTAATAGGTGGGTTATCTTTTTTATTGAAGAATAATTCAATATCATTTACTTCAGTAACGTGGCCTGCTTTTAGTTTTTCATCCGCTACCTTTCGTAGATACTCGATGTTAGGTGTTTGACCTGTAGCTCTAATTAAATCAGCATAACCTTGAATATCAGTCTCTATACTGTTTGTATAAATAGTATTTTTTGTATATAGTTGAAAGTTTATATCTAAGCCTTTAAGTACAGATGTAGTGTAGTATAAATCCTTTAGCACGATTGGAGTTATACTAATAAGGTTACCATTTTTATCATAAACCATACCACCATTAAAACTAATGACATCACAATCTATATTTTTTTCATTTAATGAAGGAAGAGCCTCATAGTAAGCGCGCCCCGTAGCGACTATAAATATAATATTATTTTCTTGAGCGTAGTTTATTAAGTCAACATTTTCTTGAGAAATTCTATGTTCATTATCTAGCAGTGTTCCATCCATATCGCTAGCAATTAATTTTATCATATATTGTATTAGAAATGATAATAGCCATTCCTATCTCCTTTCATAATGTGTAATTAGATTATATCATAACAATAGATTTATTGTAAGAGTAATTGGAAATATTTACTTAGAGATTAATTTCTATTATAATTAAAAGTTTTGTGATAATATAAAGAGTAGTTAGATTATTTATAGAAAGTGATATAGTATGAAAATAAAAGAAATTATTAGAGGAAATAATTTAGAAGAATTATTTTCTAAAGTAAAGATTGGTTTAGAAAAAGAGGGGCAAAGGGTTCTTAAAGATGGAACTATATCAAAAACTCCCCATCCAAAAGTTTTTGGTCATAGACATGAACATCCATATATTCAGACCGATTTTGCAGAATCACAACTAGAGTTGATTACAACACCGGAAAATAGTGAAAAAGATGTTGTGAGAATTTTGAATGTAATTCATGAGGTTGTATTAAAAAATCTTCCAGAAGATGAATATATTTGGCCACTAAGTATACCTAGTATTTTGCCGAAAGAAGAAGATATACAAGTAGCACAATTTGCTAATGAATGGGATATAAGATATAGGGAATATCTTGTAGAAAAGTATGGCAAATACAAGCAAATGGTCTCTGGTATTCACTATAATTTTCAATTGGATGATGGATTTATGGAAAAAATTTCTGAAGTAACAGGTGTGTCTTTAGTTGAGATGAAAAATAGTGTTTATATGAAACTTGCCAGACAATTTCTTCGTTACCAATGGTTATTAGTCTATTTATATGGAGCGTCACCTATGGCGGAGTCTAAGTATTTTTCAGATAATAAGAAGCCTGGTGACTTTGTTCGTAGTTTGAGAACGAGCCAATATGGTTATGTAAATGAACAGGATATTGTTGTCTCGTATAATAGTTTGGAAGATTATACAAAAGATTTAACAGGATATGTAAAGAATAAAAAGCTTATTGCAGAAAAAGAGTTTTATTCTAGTGTAAGATTTAGAGGAGAGGATACTGTAGCTAAATTCTCTGAAAAAGGTATTAAATATATCGAATTTAGGCTGTTTGACTTAAATCCTTTTGCACCATTTGGTATTTTGGAAAAAGATGTAAGATTTATCCATTTATTTTTAAAAACTTTAGTTTGGATAGAAGAAGCTGATAGAAATAATTCTCAAAAGATAGGTTATGAATATAGTGAAAAAACAGCATTATCTCATCCATTATCGCAATCAGAATATTTAGAAGAAGGATTGTGGATTCTTAAGCAAATGAAAGAATTGGTTGAAGAACTTCATTTACCAGAATGTGACAAACAGCTTATTGAAGAAAAAGAGAATGAGCTTAAGAACCCATCGCTAACTATTGCAGCTCAACTAATAGAAAGATATCAAAAAACTAATAGTGTTACTGTAGGTATGGAGTTAGCTAAACAATATAAAAAAGAAGCATTAAAAGAAAATTATTCATTAAATGCCTATGCTAATATGGAACTTTCTACACAAGCTGTAATAGAGGATGCGATAAAAACGGGGTTAAAAGTTCAAGTAATAGATGAGAACGATCAATTCCTTCGCCTAGAGTACAAAGGTAAGGTGGAATATGTAAAAAATGGAAATATGACGAGCAGAGATAGTTATATTTCGCCATTAATAATGGAAAATAAAGTTGTTATAAAAAAAATATTAGATGAACAAGGTTTTAGAGTTCCGAAAGGCTATGAAATTTCAAACTTAGAGGAGGCTGTACAAATATTTAATTATGTAAAAAGTAAACCAATAGTGATAAAACCTAAAAGTACAAATTTTGGATTAGGTATTTCTATCTTTAAACATGGAACTTCATCTTTAGATGATTATTCTAACGCTGTTAAATTTGCTTTAAAAGAAGATAAAGATATATTAATTGAAGAATTTATAAAAGGAACCGAGTATAGATTTTTTGTTGTAGAAGGAAAGACTCGTGCAGTTCTTTTAAGAGTTCCAGCTAATGTAAAAGGAGATGGACAACATACAATTAGAGAATTGGTTGAAATGAAAAATAAAAACCCTCTTCGAGGTGATGCTAAAAAAACACCATTAAAAAAAATAGAATTAGGTGAGATAGAAAAATTACAATTAAGAGAGCAAGGTTTTAGTTTTGAGACAGTTCTAAGAAATGGAGAGATAGCATATCTTCGAGAAAACTCTAATATAAGTACAGGAGGAGATTCTATTGATATGACAGATGAAGTTCACCAAAGCTATAAAGAACTCGCTGTTAAGATAACGGATGCTATGATGGCAAAAGTTTGTGGAGTTGATTTAATAATTCCTGACATTAAAGAAGAGATAACTAGAGAAAATTATGGGGTAATAGAAGCAAACTTTAATCCTATGATGATGATGCATATTTATCCACATCAAGGAAAAAGTAGAAGATTATCATTGGATATATTAAAAATGCTTTTTCCTGAAAAATTTTAAAAAATTATAATTATCTATATCAAATAGTGCTATTATATTCAGATATGAGTAGAAAAACTCATATCTGAATTTTTATATTTTGAAAAAATGTAAATATTATTTTCTTAAGAAAAATTATTAAATATAAAGAAGTATAATGAACAATGAGAAATAGTAATAATAATGATGAAAATATACCTAAATAAGCTTTTTATATAAAGATGTAAGTATAAATATATTTAAAACGAAAGAAAGCAACACAAGAAATCGTATTCAATGTTTCTATTTAAAAAATACAAACATTTACAAACGTAGTATTAAATGATATAATCGAGTAGTATGCAAAAGGTATACACGTCATATTAAATATTTTTTATTATTATAAAGGAGGTACTAAGATGGTAGGAATTATCATCGCAAGTCACGGTGAATTTGCAGCTGGTATTAAACAGTCTGGAACTATGATTTTTGGAGAACAAGAAAAAGTAGAATCAGTTGTATTTATGCCGAGTGAGGGACCAGAAGACTTGCAAAGAAAACTTCAAGAAGCTATTGCTAAAGTAGAATCTGAAGAAATTCTTTTCCTTGTAGATCTTTGGGGTGGAAGTCCGTTCAACCAAGCGAATAAATTATTCGAAGAAGCTCCAGAGAAAAGAGCTATTGTAGCAGGACTTAACTTACCAATGTTAATTGAAGCGTACGCAAGTCGTTTCACTATGACAACTGCACATGAAATAGCTAAGGCAATTACTGCAACAGCTATCGATGGGGTGAAAGTTCGTCCAGAAGAACTTCAGCCAGAAGCAGCTGCTCCAGTAGTAGCGCAAGCTGCACCTCAAGGAACTATCCCTGAAGGAACAGTTTTAGGAGACGGGAAAATTAAATTTGTATTAGCACGTATTGATACACGTCTACTACATGGGCAAGTTGCTACTAACTGGACAAAAGCAACACAGCCAAACAGAATTATTGTAGTTTCTGATACAGTATCAAAAGATGAATTACGTAAAAAACTTATTGAGCAAGCAGCTCCTCCAGGAGTACGTGCTCACGTAATTCCATTAAATAAACTTGTAGAAGTTTATAATGATCCACGTTTTGGTGATACAAAAGCATTATTATTATTTGAAACACCACAAGATGCTCTTGCAGTTATTGAAAAAGGAGTGGAAATTCCAGAACTTAATGTTGGTTCTATGGCACACTCTGTTGGAAAAGTTCAAATCAACAATGTATTATCAGTAGATCAAGATGACGTTGAAACATATAAAAAACTTCGTGATTTAGGTGTTAAATTTGATGTAAGAAAAGTGTCTAATGATTCACCATCAGATTTATTTAAACTTATTGAAGCTAAAGCTAGCGAAGGTTTAAAATTATAATTAAATAGTATTTAAATTAGGAGGACACAATGGATTTTAGTATTCTATCAGTCGTTTTAGTCCTTGTTGTTGCTTTCTTAGCAGGGATGGAAGGTATCTTAGACCAATTCCAATTCCACCAACCAATTATTGCTTGTTCTTTAGTTGGATTAGCAACAGGACGCTTAACAGAATGTATTATTTTAGGTGGAGCTCTACAATTATTAGCACTTGGATGGGCTAATATTGGGGCAGCCGTTGCTCCTGACGCAGCACTTGCATCAGTTGCATCAGCTATTATTTTCGTAAAAGCAGGAGACTTCTCTTTAGAAGGACGTAATATCGCTATTGCAGCGGCTATTACACTTGCAACAGTAGGATTAGTACTTACTATGGTGGTTCGTACTTTATCAGTAGTTATCGTTCACCAAGCTGACCGTGCGGCAGAAAAAGGGAATTTCCGTGGAGTAGAATTCTGGCACTATGTGGCACTTGCTGCCCAAGGATTACGTATTGCTATTCCAGCAGGATTATTAATGTATATTCCTTCAGAAGCAGTTCAAAAAGGATTAGGATTATTACCAGCATGGTTTACTGGCGGTATGACAGTTGGTGGTGGAATGGTAGTTGCGGTAGGTTTCGCAATGGTAATTAATTTAATGGCAACTAAAGAAGTATGGCCTTTCTTCTTCTTAGGATTTGCATTAGCACCATTAAAAGAACTTACACTAATTGCAACTGGTATCATTGGATTAGTAATCGCAATCGTATACTTAAACCTTTCAGACAATAACAAAGGTGGAGGAAGCGGAAATTCTTCATCAGGTGACCCACTAGGGGACATCTTAAACAACTATTAATAAGGAGGAACTAGAAATGTCAGAGAAAAAAATTACATTAAGTAAAAAAGATCGTCGTAGTGTTATGTTGCGTTCTCAGTTCCTTCAAGGTTCATGGAACTATGAACGTATGCAAAATGGTGGTTGGGCTTATTCTTTAATCCCAGCATTGAAAAAATTATATCCAAATAAAGAAGATGCAACAGCAGCTCTAAAACGTCACTTAGAGTTCTTTAACACACACCCATATATTGCGGCACCAATCTTAGGAGTAACACTTGCTCTTGAGGAAGATAAAGCAAACGGAGCTGATATTGATGATTCAGCAATCCAAGGGGTTAAAGTTGGTATGATGGGACCTTTAGCAGGTATTGGTGACCCAGTATTCTGGTTTACAGTACGTCCAATCTTAGGAGCTATCGCAGCATCTCTTGCAACAGGTGGTTCTATTATTGCTCCATTATTCTTCTTTATCGCATGGAATGCAATCCGTATTGGATTCTTATGGTATACACAAGAACTTGGATACAAAAAAGGAGCAGAAATTACAAGCGACCTTTCAGGTGGTATCTTACAAAAAATTACTAAAGGGGCATCAATTCTTGGTATGTTCGTAATGGGTATTTTAGTTCAACGTTGGACTAATATTAGCTTCCCAATGGTAATCTCTAAAGTTCAATTAGCTGATGAAGCGTATATTCACTTCCCAGGCGAAAAAGAACACGTTACAGGTGGAGTATTACAAGATATTGTAACAAAAGCAGCAAGTGGTAAATTCTCATTGTCACCGGAAAAAGTTACAACATTACAAGATAACTTAAATCAACTTATTCCTGGTTTTGCAGCGTTACTATTAACATTCGTATGTATGTGGTTATTAAAACGTAAAGTAAGCCCAGTACTTATTATCTTTGGATTATTTGCACTAGGTATTTTAGCTCGTGTAGCAGGAATAATGTAATAATCTTTGTAAGCTGGAGCAAAAGTTCCAGCTTACTTTTTTAATTAAAAAATATATAGTATAATAAACTATGAGAAGCAATTAGCATAAGGAGGTGTTATAGTGGTAAAATCAATGAATACTAAAGTAATTTATACAACAAAGGCAAATAGTATGACAGGTTCTATTGGGAATAAACATGGAGATATTATGGTCGGAGATAAGGCTTTTGAATTTTATAATCATAGAAATCCAGAAGACTATATCCAAATTCCATGGAAGGAAATTGGGCGTGTTCGTGCGCAAATGTTTTTTAGGGATAGGTATATAAGAGGATTTTTTATTGATACAAAAAATTCGGGAAGTTTTAATTTTATTGTCAAAAATGCAGGTAAATGCCTTAAAGAGATGAGAACTTTTGTCGGGAATGACAATATAGTACGTAACAAACCTCTGTTCTCATTAAAAAAATTATTCAAAAGAAATAAATAAAAATTGGTTAAGCTTCATGATAAAAATCATAGCTTAACCAATTTTTTTATTCTTCTATATTTGCATACAGCAGTGCTTCATTGTGGTTCAAATCACGAAGTAGAGTATCAGCTTCATGATGTGAGATTTTTTTCTGTATTTTTAGGTTATTAATTTTTTCTTTTTGCATAGCTATTGCCTCAGTTTCAAATTTTCTACTTTCTTCTACATATGAATTAGACGGGGCATTATATAGTGTATAATCAAAGTTATCATAAATATTTTTTAAAAAATCTATAACAAGGCTATTTTCTTTTGTTTTTTGATTTTCAATAATATCAATAGCGTTATAGGTTAGGGAATCAATTATATCAGGGATACTATGTCTAAACTCCTTAATTTGTTGTCTTAGCTCTACATTAGTTTTTAATCTATTTCTTAGGTGTTTTTCAATCCTATGTTGATTAGCAGTAGAGCTTGACATATCATCGGTTGCTAAGTTCAAAAGAACAAGAAGACGTCTGAATTTTCCTTCTAATATACTTAGTTTTAGTGTAATGAATAATTGTTTAAAGACAGAGTAAGTAAGAAGTTTTTTTAACCTCCATTTTCTTACCTCTAGAATATGCCGCAAATGGCGATTATTTTCATATTCAATTAATATTTCATTAATTTTCTTCTGTTCTTCCTTCTCAATAAGAGCAACAAGTTTTTTACTATAATGAACTAATCTTTTTTCATCATTACAAAAATAAATTTGTTGTTCTTGTAGTTTTTTTATTGCAATAGCATAGCCCATACGATTAGGTGTAGTATTTAGATTATTGTAGTATTTGGTTTGTAATTCGTCAATAACTTCACCAAGGATTTTGCTGCGAGCATTATTTAGGAAAATTTCTTCATTTTCTTCTTTTTTTATGGTGATAGGAAGGAAAATAGTCCCAATAATCATGCTTAAAAGAACAACTCCGCTTGCAATAAATAAAATAGCGTCACGCAGTGGAAAGGGTTGGCCTGTGCTTTCCAGTGTTAATGGTATCATAAGGGCTGTGGCTAGTGTAACAGTACCATGAATACCACATAAAGAGCTTATAAGAGCATATTCAAATCTACTATAGTTTCCAATATCTAATTTTTTCGTTTTTAAAAATTCTATTATTTTATTAGAAGTGTTGAATGTATGTGGTTGAAAACTTAAGTAAAATAGATAAACAAAGATAAATCTTGATATAATCAGTGCAATAGTTATAAGTGCTACATAAAGTAAACCAGTTTTAATGTCCAAGTCAGGGAATTTCATCATATTAGAGAAGATATCGGGTAATAAATATCCTAAAAATACAAATACAAAACCATTGAGAATATAACTTACAGTGTCTTGGTTGTAATTTATTGATACTACTCCTTGATTATTAAGTGATTCTCCTTGGAATAAATATTTTTCAAAGTTAAGAAGAATACCAGTAAATACAACAGCTATAATCCCAGATAAGTGGAATTTTTCAGCAGCGAAATAAACTAATATAGGCAATATTACTTGAGTAATAACTAGAATTGTGGGTTCAGAATTCAAAAATTTTCTATTTAGTGATTTTAAAGAAATAGTAACTAGACCTAAAATAATACCAAGAAACATTCCACCAATAGCTGCTATAAAAAATTCTTTTGAAGCATTAGCGAAAGAAAATGTCCCGGTAATAATTGCGGCAAGAGCGATTTTAAATGAAACAATTCCAGCAGCATCATTAAGAAGCGATTCACCTTCTAAGATTGCCATAAGACCTTTTGGTAGCTTCATACCTTTTGTAATAGATTTAACCGCAACAGCATCGGTAGGTGAAAGAATTGCAGCAAGAGCAAATGATGCTCCAAGTGAAATAGATGGAATTATAAAGTTAATAAACGATCCAACAACTAAAACAGTTGCAATAACAAGACCAACAGACATATATACAATAGGACGTTTATAGACCCAAAGTTCACTACGTGATGCTTTATATGCATCGGTAAACAATAATGGAGCAATAACAAGAGCCATAAATGCTTCGGATTCAAATTCAAAATGAAGAGGTATAGGTAAATAAGTTATAAAAAAACCAAGCATGACTTGAAAAAGAGCTGCTGGAATGCGCGGAATATACCTATTAATAAATGATCCAGCAATAACTAGAACGATAAATATAGCTATAGTAAATAAAATTCCCATAAAAATCTCCTTTAGTAGTTTAACTATTTAGACCTGTATAATTTTACCAATAAAAAAAATAACTTTCAAGTAAAATAATTATTTTTTAGATTAGGTGCTTAATAAAAAAATCGTAGAACAAAAACGTTCTACGATTTTTAGTTATTTATCGTCGTCGACTATTTTTATTAGGAGTAGCTATACTAGAATTTCTATTTTGAGAGGTGCTATTACCGTTATTGTCATTATTATTTCTTGTAGAGTTTATTAACGAGTCAAACATTGTAGTTAATGCAGAACGATTATCACGTTGGCGGGTTGCTAATGTTGCTTGATAAACAGCATCTTTTTCTGTTCCGGCATACATATAATCTGTTTCTGTATTTCTATCTTTAGCATATTCTACCCCATCTTTTGTTGCTATTCCAGATGGTTTTTCAAAAGCAGCTGGAGCTTTGTTATCAGATGCTTTTTTCATAACATCTGCCATTATAACCTGTGTCGTTTGTGCCTGATTAGAAGAAAGTGCTTTTGCTGCAGAATCAACTACGTCAGCTCCTTGCCATACGGAGACGGTATATTCAGTTGTATAACCTACCATCCAACTATCTTTTGTTGAATTTATCACGTCTATTCCATACATTCTTTGCGCACTATCATCGAAAGTAGTTGAACCTGATTTACCAGCCATATCAAAGTTTGCTACTTTACCATTAGGAGAAATACCATTGTTAGTAAGTACACCTTTTAGAATATTAGTCATAAGATAAGCTGTTTCTTCTGACATAGCTTTTACAGCATTGTCACGCATACTAGGAAGTTCTTTTCTATTAGCATTAAATACTTTAACAATAGTAGAAGGCTTATTGTAATAACCTTTATTTCCAAAACTTGCAAAAGCTGCAGCCATTTGCAGTGGAGAAACTCCATCAACATTACCTCCGATTGCAGTAGTTGGTTCATCTTTAGTAACTGGAATTCCTATTTTTTTGGCAAAGTGTTTAGCACGTTCATATCCTACTGTTTCAAAAGCACGGACAGCCGGAACGTTATATGACCAAGCTAAGGCTCTACTCATAGGTACGTTACCATGGTATAATCTATCCCAGTTTTGAATAAAGAAGTTAGTTCCGGAAATTTGATATGGGCTATCAGAAAATGTTGTTTGAGAATCCCAACCATAATACTCTATTCCAGGTGCATAGTCAATCAAAGGCTTGATTGCAGATCCAGGTTGTACTTTTGCATCAACAGCGTAATTGTATCCTCCAGCTTTGTAATTTTTTCCTCCACCAATGGCTTCAATAAGGCCAGTTTTAGTATTAAGAACTGTTATTGCTGCTTGAGAGGCATGAGGCTTCATAGGAGAGCGTTGGTTATCAAGCATATCTTGAACATAAATTTGTAATTCAGAATTCAAGTTTGTATAAATTTTTAATCCAAGTGATAAAGGATCGCTCACATTTTCAAAGTTTTTATTTTGTTTTAGTTCTTTTGTTATTTCATCAATATAAGCTGCATATTTAGGATTATATGTATGTTGATTTGCTCTGTCCTCTTTTGATTTTTTTATTAAACCATCAGTAATAGGAGTCTTGACATATTCATTGTACTCTTCTTCTGTGATTTTATCGTTGTTTAACATAGCGTATAAAACGGTATCACGACGGTCTTTAGCTTGTTCAGGATAATCGTAAGGATTGTACTGAATTGGTTGTTGAGGTATGCCTGCAAGAAGGGCTAATTGAGGAACAGTAAGTTCATTAAGCTCCTTATTATAAAAGTATTTAGAAGCAGTTTTTATACCGTATTGACCATCTGAGTAGTAAATCTTATTTAGATACATTTCCAAAATATCATCTTTAGAATATTTATTTTCTAATTTTAATGATAAATATGCTTCTTGAATTTTTCTTTCCATTGTTTTTTCTGAAGTAAGAAGAGAGTGTTTGATAACTTGTTGAGTTATTGTACTAGCCCCCTCACGTGCAGAGTTAGAACGCAAGTTTACAAGAACAGCCTTAGCTAAACGTTTTGGATCAATACCTATATGAGAATAAAATCGTGAATCCTCAACTGACAAAACAGCATCTTTAATACCATCTGGCACATCAGATATAGATACATAATCGCGCTTTTCCGCCCCAACGGTTGCGATTAAGTTTAAGTTTTTATCATATATTTCTGACGATAATGGATCTTGAAGAGTTGCTTTTGTAATATCAGGAATACCTTTAAGCTGAATCGCTAAGAAACCAAGTACCACAAAAAACAAAATGAAACATATCGTAAAAAATATTGAACTTATATATTTAAACAAAGTTTTCATATCAGAAACTCACTTTCATTATTTTTTATAACATCTAAATAATCTAATCTTACTTTGTAATTAAATGATAATTCGAACGCAGTATCTTCAAATTCTGTAATTTTGATTGATTTTCTACCACCATTTTCTGCTCTATTTTTATAGTGTAAAAACTTCTTAAATGGCAAAATAAATGTTCTATTACTCTTTTTAAATCGAACAATAATAAATGTAATACCACCTTGATTTAAAATCTTATCCATATGTTCAATTTGATGCTTATGGATGTTGCTAAGTGAAAATGAAGTAGTAGAATTGGTTTCTTTTGCTTCGAAATCAATATATTTTCCAAACCATAAACCATTATAGTCAGTTGTGGAAGGAACTTTATAAAATGCTTTTGTTATCATAGCACTTTCTCTATTGGGATAGCTGACTTCCACTATTTGAATTGGAATAGGTTTTTTGTGAATAACTGCAATATCATTATTTAAGTAATATTTGTTCGCAAAATTTATATCATCCTCAAGTTCCATCCCTCGATTAGCATAGTTAGTTTTTTGAACAAATTTATTTTTTTTATTAGGATAATTAAACATATATCCCTCCAATTGAGAAGTTATCTATAACATTATACTATATTATGAACTAAATTTAAAATAGTTATTATTAAAATTAATAATTTTATCTTGATTATATATAAATATTTTCTAATGAACGGTAGGAAAATAGGGAGTAGTAAGGTATATCTATTAAAAATAAATATTTTTTAAAAAGAATGATTTTATGTTATAATAAGAGTAATTTTAAAAATGAGAGGTGGTATTGTTATGAGACAATCAAGAACGTTTATTCCAACAACAAGAGAAGTACCATCCTCTGCAGAGGCAATTAGTCATAAGTTGCTTATTAAGGCGGGGATGGTGAAGCAGGTATCTGCGGGAGTATATACTTTCCTTCCCTTAGCAACTAAAGTATTAAGAAATATTGAAAAAATAATAAGAGAAGAACATGAAAAAATTGGAGCATCAGAATTACTTATGCCGGTCTTACAATCGGAGGAATATTGGAAAAAATCTGGTCGTTGGTATAAAATGGGTGATGAACTTATGCGAGTTACTGATCGAAAAGGGGCTGCTTATGCATTAAGTCCAACAGCAGAAGAACTTATTTGTCAAGCAGTCAATAATATGATTACATCATATAAGCAACTTCCAGTTAATCTATTTCAATTCCAAACAAAATTTCGAGATGAAATTCGTCCAAGATTGGGCTTATTACGTACAAAAGAATTTATTATGAAAGACGCTTATACTTTTGATGAATCTCCAGAAGGAATGAGAAAATCATATAATGAATATTATCAGGCCTATAGTAATATTTTTGATAGATTTGGATTAAAATATCGAGCTGTAAAAGCTGATTCAGGAAATATTGGTGGTAGTTATACTCATGAATTCCAGGCTTTAGCAGAGGTTGGAGAAGATACAATCGTTTATACTGAAGAGAGTGATTACGCGGCTAACATAGAAACAGCTGCGGTAGTAGAACAAAACTACACAATGCCTTCAGGATTTGAGAAAAAAGAACGTGAACTTCTTGAAACTCCAGATCAACAAACAATTGATGATATTGCAGCATACTGTGGAGTTGAAGTTAATCGTGCGATGAAAGCATTAGCTCTAAAAGCTGATGGAGAATTTTATCTAGTTCTTATGCGTGGTAATGACCAACTTAATGATATTAAATTCATGAAAGCAACTGGAACTTCTGAAGTTGAAATGGCAACTGAACAAGAAATTGAAGAAGTTATGGGAAGTGTTGTAGGTTATATGGGTCCATTTGGTATTAAAAATTGTAAAGTAATCGGAGACAATGCGATTAAATATATGTATAATCACAGTTGTGGAGCTAACAAAAAAGGATATCACTACATTAATGTAAACCCTGGTGACTATGAAATTGATGCTCATTATGATCTTCGCATGATTGAAGAAGGAGATTTAGCAGAAGACTTGTCAGGACCAGTTAAATTTGCTAAAGGAATTGAAGTAGGACAAGTATTCGAACTTGGGAAAGGATATTCAGAAGCCATGGATATCACATTCTTAGATGCAAACGGCCGTGCTAATCATTTTTATATGGGCTGCTATGGAATCGGAGTAACTCGTTGTATTTCGGCAATTATTGAGCAACATAGTGATGATAAAGGTATTATTTGGCCAAAAGAAGTAGCTCCATACCAAGTTCATTTAGTATGTGTTGATGTTAAGAAAGAAGAACAAGTTAAACAAAGTGAAGAATTATACAAGCAATTAACAGATGCAGGATATGAGGTTCTTTATGATGATCGTGCAGAACGTGCAGGAGTTAAATTTAATGATGCTGATTTAATTGGTATTCCTCTTCAAGTTGTTGTAGGTAAGAAAGCTGCTGATGGAATTGTCGAAGTTAAGGAGAGAAAAACTTTAGAAAAAGTTGATGCACCAATCACAGAAGTATTATCTAAGGTAGAACAATTTTATAAATAGAAAATAACAATATAAATAAAATACCGACTAAAATAAGTTTTAATTAAACCTATTTTTAGTCGGTATTTTATAGTATAATAGAATATGTATTTTGTAATAGTATTAAAATAAATTAGGAGGAATTATGAGTAATAAACATTTTTCTCTATTAGTAGCAACTCTTGAATTAGAAGAACAATTGGTAAGAGAGAATTTTACTAATTTTTCTTTAGATAATATAGAAAAAGATAATAAAAATAAAACGTGGACTTTTAATTTTAGTGGGAAAAGCCTACCTTCTTCAGAGGTATTTGCACTATTTATTCAAAAACTAAGAGAAAGTTTTCAAGGTGAGTACCTTATCAAATATTGTTTAAATATTGAGAAAGAAGTATCTATTGAGGAAATAAAAGAGTATTGGAAATTTGTAATATTAGAGAATTTTTCTGAGCTAGCTCCAGTATTGTTGGAGAGTATTTTATTTAGCAAGATTGATATTAAGGATAATATCTTATCTCTTGATATTATGGCGCCATCTATTTGGAATAATTTTATAAATGAAAAAAAATTACAAATTTTAAATAGTTATATTAATTTGGGGATTAATTTAAAAGATATCAACCCAATTTTCACAAAGACAGATTTAAATGCTGTTCTCGAAAATCAAGAAGAGAAAATAAGCAAAGAGATAACAAAATTGGAAGAATCTAAAAAAGAAATTAAAAAGAATATCAAAGAATCAGAAAGTAATGTATTTAAAAATGGTGGAAATCGTTATGGAAAAGAAATACGAGATGAAGATATAGTTGAAATAAAAGATATAGTAGGATATGCTGGTGATGTTGTAATAATGGCTCAGATATTTGGAACAGAAGAAATAGTTCATAGAAATGGGTCTACTCAATATCGATTAAAACTTACAGATTATAGTGATTCTATCCTTCTTAGATTATTTGGAAATAATCCAAACCCTAAATTTCAAAACAAACGTCGTAATGAATTAATAGAACTTGTTAAAGCTCTTAAAAAAGGCCAATGGATAAAAGTTCATGGAACAGTTAGTAATGATCCTTATCTTCGAGATACAATTATTGAACCTAAAGCTATCGAGGTCGTAGCTAAAGAGGAGAAAAAGGATAATTATTCTGGAAAGAAAAGAATAGAGCTAAATACTCATACGAAAATGAGTCAATTGGAAGGGATATCTACAGCAAAAGATTATTTGGCTCGTGCTCTAGCTTGGGGGCATGAGGCAATTGCTTTTACAGATACTTATGGTGTTCAAGCATATCCAGAGATTTGTTTAGGTTCGAAAGGAAAAGATATAAAACCTATTTATGGGCTTAATGCATTCATAATGGATGATAGTATTACAGCAACAACTAATCCTAAAAAATTAAAACTAAGAGAGGCTACTTATGTAGTATTTGACGTTGAGACAACAGGATTATCAGCTGAACGCGATAGACTAATAGAGATTGCCGCTATAAAAGTAAAAAATGGAGCAGAAATTGATAGTTTTGAAAGTTATATTAATCCCGAACGACCAATTTCAGAATTAATTACACGACTTACGAGCATCACGGATGATGATGTACGAGATGCTCCTGTTGAAAAAGAAGTAATGACCGATTTTTATAATTGGTTGGACGAAGATGATATTCTTGTTGCCCACAATGCAAAATTTGACTTAGGATTTATAGACAAGAGTTTTGAACGCTTAGGTTTAGAAAATAAAAATAATGCTAGTATTGATACGCTATTTATTTCAAGAGCGGAAAATAAAGAAGCTAAACGACATGGACTTAGTAATTTGGCAAAAATGTATAAAGTACGCTTAGTTCAACACCACAGAGCGATTTATGATACTAAAGCAACAGCCGAAATTTTCATAAAAATGCTGAATCAACTTTATGCATTAGGTATTGAATATCATAACGAGATTGATAACAAAATAGATTTGAAATTTGCACATAAAAGATCACGAACATTCCCTTGTTCTATTTTGGTGAAAAATGCCAAAGGGTTAAAAGATTTATTTAGGTTAGTTTCGTATAGTTGTACAGAATATTTATCATCAGGAAAGCCGACAATTCCGCGCAGTCTTCTTGAACAGTATCGTCAAGATTTACTAATCGGGAGTGGTAATAGCGAAAATGAAGTTTTCGAAGAATTATTAAATTCAAAAGAAGACAAGGTGGAAAGTATTATAGACTTCTACGATTATATAGAAATCCAGCCTATGAATCACTATGAAGGTTTTATTACGAATGAAAGAATAGCTGATAAGACTGAATTAGAAATTATTTTGAAAAAACTAATAAGTCTTTCAAAGAAAAAAGGTAAAATAGTAGTGGCAACAGGTGATTGTTATTATTTAGATGAATATCAACATGTTTATCGTCAAATTTTACGCCTTTCTGTTAAGAATAATCCAGGTGCGCGTGATATTAAACCGATGGCAACATTTTTAACAACAGAAGAAATGCTAGAAGAATTTTCATTTTTAGATAAAGAACTTCGTGAAGAGATTGTAATAGAAAATACTCATAAAATATCTGATAAAATAGAATTAGTTGTGCCACTTAAAGATAAACTTTATACTCCAAATATAGAAGGAGCTGCTGATGAAGTTAGAAATCTAAGTTATAGTATGGCACACAAAATATACGGAGAAGAGTTACCCGAAATCGTTGAAAAACGTCTAGAAAAAGAGTTAACCTCAATAATAGGTAATGGATTTTCGGTTGTTTATCTTATTTCACATAAACTTGTAAAAAAATCTCTTGATGATGGATATTTAGTAGGATCAAGGGGATCTGTTGGTTCTTCATTAGTAGCAACAATGATGGAAATTACGGAAGTGAATCCATTAGCCCCACACTACGTTTGTCCTAAGTGTAAACATAGCGAATTTTTCTTAAATGCAGAATACGCTTCGGGATTTGACCTACCTAATAAAAATTGTCCGCATTGTGATGTCAAAATGACAAAAGATGGACAAGATATTCCATTTGAAACTTTCTTAGGATTTAATGGGGACAAAGTTCCAGATATTGATCTTAACTTCTCTGGAGAATATCAAGCAACAGCACATAATTTTACAAAAGAGATTTTTGGTGAAGATTATGTATATCGTGCGGGAACAATTGCTACTGTTGCTGAAAAAACTGCATATTCATTTACGCGTGACTATTATGAAAAGAATGAGATAGAAAAAAGGAATATTGACTTGGAGCGTATTGCAGCAGGATGTGAGGGAGCTAAGAGAACTACTGGTCAGCACCCAGGGGGAATCTTAGTTGTGCCTAATGATATGGATATTTTTGATTTCACACCTTATCAATATCCTGCAGATGATGAAACAAGTTCGTGGAGAACTACTCACTTTGACTTCCATTCGATTCATGATAACATTTTGAAGTTTGATATACTTGGTCACGATGATCCGACGATGATTAGAAAGCTTCAAGATTTATCAGGTATAAACCCAAAAACAATCGATGTATCAGATCCAGAAGTTATGGGAATATTTTCTGGAGTAGAGGCGTTGGGTGTTACAAGAGAACAAGTTAACTCAGCGAGTGGAACTTTCGGTATTCCAGAATTTGGAACAAACTTTGTAATTCAAATGTTAGATGATACAAAGCCAACAACGTACTCAGAGCTAGTCCAAATTTCAGGATTATCTCATGGTACAGATGTTTGGTTAGGAAATGCACAAGAATTAATTCGTAATGGAACATGTGAATTAAAAGATGTTATTGGATGTCGTGATGATATTATGGTTTATTTGATTCATGCAGGCTTGGAAGAAGGGCTAGCTTTTACGATAATGGAAAGTGTTCGTAAAGGTAAGGGTCTTACAGAAGATTTTGAAGCGGCAATGAAAGAAAATGATGTGCCAGCTTGGTATATAGATTCTTGTAAAAAGATTAAATACATGTTCCCTAAAGCTCATGCCTGTGCTTATGTACTTATGGCATTACGTATTGCATGGTTTAAAGTTCATCAACCACTAACTTATTATTGTTCGTACTATAGCGTTAGGGCAAGTGATTTTGATATTATCACGGTTGTAAAAGGTGAAAAGAGCTTAAAAGCTAAAATAGAAGAAATAAAAACAACAGATAAAAATGAATTAACAGCCAAAGATAAGGATGCTTTAGTCAGCTATGAGATAGCAAATGAAATGATGGAGAGAGGATTCACATTTTCTAAAGTTGATTTAGAAAAATCAGCAAGTCATGATTATATAATGGAAGGTAATATGTTGATTCCTCCATTCTCAATAGTACCAGGACTTGGTGACAACGTCGCGAAAAAAATAGTTCAAGCTCGTTTGGAAAAACCATTTTTATCTATTGAAGACTTTTCTAAACGAGGTAGTGTATCTTCAACAGTTGTTGAGTATTTAAGAGAAATGGGGACGCTAAAAGGATTACCAGAAAGAGCGCAATTATCATTTTTTGATGAATTATAATAAAAATATAGTTTTATAAATTTATAATTGCATAAGAGAGTTACCGAAAGCAAAGATTTATTTAGTAGAATTATAAATAATGTTAATAAAGTATAAATATATTTTCTCTGTAACTCCACTATAAATATAAAGTAAAACTTTATTTATTTATTAATTTGTGGTACTATAATAAATGTAGAAATGTGAATAAAGATACGGAGGAAACAACTTGGAAAAGATTGTAGTTAAAGGTGGGAAACCTTTAATAGGAGAAGTACAAGTGTCTGGAGCAAAAAATGCCGCGTTGCCAATACTGGCAGCAGGATTATTAGCAACAGAAGGTACTAGTAAATTTTATAATGTTCCAAAGCTTTCTGATATAAAAACTATCAGTATGCTATTTGAGTCATTAGGAGTAAAAGTAGATTATAAACCAGAAGAAAATACATTAGAGATGGATGCAACAAAACCGTTGTTAACAGAGGCATCATTCGAATTTGTTAGCAAAATGAGAGCTTCATTTTTAGTGTTAGGACCAATGTTAGCACGCGAAGGAAGCGCTAAAGTTGCTATGCCAGGTGGTTGTTCAATAGGAAGCAGACCAATAGATCAACACTTGAAAGGTTTTGAAGCTTTAGGAGCAACAATTATTCAAGATGCTGGATTCGTTGAAGCGCGTGCTGAAAAAGAATTAGAAGGTTCAACAATATTCTTTGACTTCCCTAGTGTTGGGGGGACACAGAATGTTATAATGGCAAGCTGTTTAGCAAAAGGAAAAACAACTATAGTGAATGCAGCACAAGAACCTGAAATAGAGGATATGATTAATTTCCTAATAAAAATGGGAGCTAAAATTTCTGGGAAAGGAACATCTATTTTAAAAATAGAAGGTGTTGAAAAATTAGTAGGTGCTGAATACACAATTATGTCAGATAGAGTAGAAGCGGCTACTTACATGATTGCAGCAGCAGCAACTAAAGGAGACGTTTTGATAAAAGGAGCACCTTACAAAGATAATGTTGCTTTAGTGAGCAAAATGCGTGAAATGGGTGTAAATATCGAAATAGTAGATGAAGACACTATGCGTGTAAGCAATAAATTGGATGTTTTAAAACCGGTAGATGTAAAAACTTTACCACATCCAGGATTTTTAACAGATATGCAATCTATTATGAGCGTACTTACTTTACTTGCAAAGGGGACAAGTACTATTACAGAAACAGTTTTTGAAAATAGATTTATGCATGTAGAAGAATTAAGAAGAATGAATGCGAAGATAAGAATAGAAGGACGAAGTGCTTTATTAGAAGGGCCAGCTCACCTTGAAGGAGCGCCTGTAAGAGCAACAGATCTTCGCTCTGGAGCAGCTTTAATTATCGCAGGTTTGATGGCTACAGGAACTACAAAAGTTATTGATATTTATCATATTGATAGAGGTTATGTAGACATTGAAGAAAAAATGAGAAACTTAGGTGCAGATATTCAAAGAATAGATGAGTAGGTATTCGTATGAGAATAGAAAATAAGTTTTTACGATATTTGCGTAACATAGCAATAATTCTATTTGTTTTTTACATAGGAACAATATTGGGTTATGTTATTTTGGGAAAAGGAAGTTTAATTGATGCTATTAGTTTAAAATCAATAAAACATATTAAAGATATTATATACAATTAGGAGGATATGAAGATGACAAACAATTTATTTGTGGAACTTCAAGAAAAATTAGAAGGGAAAAAGGTTCGTATAGTATTTCCAGAAGCATACGATGAGCGTGTTTTAGAAGCGGCGGTGAAACTTAGTGCTACTAGCTATGTAAAACCGGTACTTATTGGGAAAAAAGGAGAAGTTGAAAAAATAGCTCAACCATTGTCCTTAGATGTTTCAGGTATTGAATTTATCGACCATGAGAACTATGAGAAATATGATGAAATGCTAGCTAAATTTATTGAACGTCGTGCAGGAAAAGTAACAGAAGAAAAGGCTCGTGCTTTACTAAAGGATGTTAACTATTTTGGAACAATGTTAGTATATATGGGAGAAGTTGCCGGATTAGTATCAGGTGCAATCCACTCAACAGGAGACACTGTTCGTCCAGCTCTTCAAATTATTAAAACAAAACCAGGAACAAAACGTACTAGTGGCGCATTTATTATGAGTAAAGATGACAAACGTTATATCTTCGCCGACTGTGCTATTAATCCAACATTAGATTCTGAAGGATTAGCTGAAATCGCAATTGAAAGTGCTAAAACAGCAAAAAGCTTCAATGTAGATCCTAAAGTAGCGATGTTAAGCTTTTCTACATTAGGTTCAGCGGTAACTGAAGATACAACAAAAGTTGCAGAAGCTACTAAATTAGTTAAAGAAAATGCACCTGAATTAGCTGTGGAAGGAGAATTACAATTTGACGCAGCTGTAGTACCATCTGTTGCTAAACTAAAAGCGCCTAATTCAAAAGTTCAAGGTGATGCAAATGTATTTGTATTCCCTAGCCTAGAAGCAGGAAATATTGGTTATAAAATTGCTCAACGTCTTGGTGGATTTGAAGCAGTTGGACCAATCTTACAGGGCTTAAATGCACCAGTTAACGATTTATCTCGTGGATGTAACGCAGAAGATGTTTATAAACTTGCATTAATTACAGCTACTCAATCATTATCTGAATAAAACATAAGATATTTAGTAAAAAGTCATCAAGGCTTAGTAATGAAGTCTTGATGATTTTTTACTATTTTAGATACTAGTATAAAATAATGTTATTCTTATATGTAAACATTGTTTTTAGTCTTTATAATTGCATTTACAAGTTGTTATATGTTATTATATAATGATGTATAAATATGGAGGTAAACATGGTTGCGATAGAATCAAAAGACGATTTATATGTAATAGATTTATTAGAAGACTTTGATGAATTTTATTTAGAACTAGAACATTTTGCTGAAGAAAATAGAGTGCCAATAATTGACAAAATTGGAATTAGATTTTTAATTCAAATGTTGAAAATCAAAAAAGCAAAAAATTTATTAGAAATAGGGACTGCTATTGGCTATACATCAATAAAACTTGCAGAAAAAATTGGATGTAATGTTACAACTATAGAACGTGACGATAAGATGTATAATGAAGCGAAAAAAAATATAGAAAAAAGAAATCTAAATGATAAAATAACATTACTTCACGCAGATGCACTAGAACTCCAAGATGAAGTAATAAAAAATGCACCGTATGATATAGTCTTTATTGATGGCGCAAAGAGTCAAAGTAGGAAGTTTTTTGAATTATATGAACCATATTTTGCTGATGATGTTGTAGTAATTACTGATAATGTTCTTTTTAAAGGAATGGTGGCTGATCCTAGTATTATTAGGCATAGCAGAGATTTAAAACAACTTTCAAGAAAAATAAATAATTACAATACATGGTTATTAAGTCATGAAAATTATGAAAGTGTAATTTTACCTTTTGGTGATGGAATAGCGATAACAACGAGGAAATAAAATCTTAGAAAGAGGATTTAAAATGACAGTAGAGTTAGTAGTAACTCCAAAAAGTATAGAGCATATTTATGAACTTATTAATGTTGGAGCAGATAGCTTTGTAATAGGTGAAGAAAAATATGGTTTACGACTTGCTGGAGAATTTAAAAGAGAAGAATTAAAAAAAGCAATAGAAGTTATTCATCAAGCGGGGAAAAAAGCATATGTTAGTGTAAATGCAATTTTTCACAATGAGCATCTTGATGATTTAGTAGATTATCTTTATTACTTAGCGACACTTGATGTTGATGCTTTAATTTTTGGAGAGCCAACTATTATTACTATATTAAGAGAAGAAGGATTAGACTTCAAACTTCAATGGGATCCACACACATTAGCGACAAACTCATTTTCATGTAACTATTGGGGAGAACGTGGCGCTTACAGAACATGTCTTTCAAAAGAACTTACAATCGATGAAATTTTAGAAATTACTGGTAAAAGTAATTACGAGATTGAGGTTCAAGTACAAGGAATGTTGTGCATGTTCCAATCTGTGAGAAAATTAGTTGATAATTACTTCATGTATAGTAACAAAGAAAATTATATAGAAGAATATAGTAATTCGAAAAAATTATTCTTATATAGCCAAGATAGAAACGAACGCTATCCAATTTTTGAAGATTCGAATGGCACACATATTATGAGCGCAAATGATATTTGTGCGATAGAAGAGTTAGATCGCCTTATAGAAGCAGGAGTAACGGCATTTAAAATCGAAGGTGTTTTAAAAGATGAAGAGTATATTACGGAAGTAACAACAATTTATCGTGATGCGATTGACCTTTATTATGAAGATAAAGAAGCATATGAAGATGAAAAACAAGATTTCTATAACGATATAGAAAGAATTAAACCTAAATATCGTGAGGTAGACTTAGGATTCTTTTACAAAAAAACTATGTATTAAAAAAGGTTAGGTTTACCTATAAATAAACCTAAATTTATATGACAAGGAGGATAGGTCATACTTGAATGTGACTTAAACTTATGGCAATACCAAATATATCAGAAATTATAGATGGGAAGAGAGTAATTACAAAAAAACCAGAGTTACTTCTTCCAGCAGGAAACTTAGAAAAATTAAAAGTAGCAGTTCACTATGGAGCAGATGCGGTATTTTTAGGTGGACAGGAGTTTGGGCTTCGTAGTAATGCAGATAACTTTACAATAGAAGAAATAAAAGAAGGCTGTGAATTTGCAGCAAAATATGGAGCAGATATTTATGTAACAGCAAATATTATAGCTCATGATGAAAATTTTGAAGGTTTAGATGAATTTTTAATAGCGTTACAAGATGCGGGTGTTCGAGGGATTATCGTTGCTGATCCATTTATTATCGAAAGATGTAAAACGGTTGCTCCAAATGTTGAGGTACATATTAGTACTCAACAATCAATATCAAACTACAAAGAGGTTCGTTATTGGGAAAGTGAAGGAGTTCATCGTGTTGTTCTTGCACGTGAAACTGGATATGAAGAGATTAAAGAAATCCGTGAAAAAACTAATGTTGAAATTGAAATGTTTGTTCATGGTGCGATGTGTATAGCATATTCTGGACGTTGTACATTAAGTAACTATATGACAGCAAGAGATAGTAACCGTGGAGGTTGTTGCCAGTCATGTCGTTGGAATTATGACCTTTATGAAGAAGGTACTGAAGAAGATACAAAACTATTTGATGAGGGGGCTAATCCTTACGCGATGAGTCCTAAAGATCTGACTCTTATTGAAGCTGTTCCAGAAATTATTGAACTTGGAATAGATTCATTAAAGGTAGAAGGTCGTATGAAATCAATTCATTATGTAGCAACTGTTGCAAGTGTTTATAGAAAATTAATTGATGACTATTGTGCTGATCCAGATAACTTTGAGATGACGCCAGAATATAAATTAGAACTTTATAAATGCGCTAATCGTGATACAGCAATGTCATTTTTCTACGAAATACCAAAATATTCTGAACAAATGTTTGGCAATGAAGGTGGTAAGAAAACGAATTACGACTTTGTTGGTCAAGTATTGCACTATGATGAAGAAACGCAAATTGCAACTATCCAACAACGTAACTTCTTTAAAACAGGACAAGAGGTAGAATTCTTTGGGCCCGAGATTGATACATTTAGACAAGTCATTGGAGAGATTTATGATGAAGATGGAGAGTTACTTGATGCGGCAAGACATCCACTTCAAATTATTAGAACGAAAATAGATTCTAGGGTATTTAAGAGTAACATGATGAGAAAGGAAATGGGACGCTAATGACAACAAAAAGACCTAAAATTATTGGTATTGTCGGTGGTAGTGGTAGCGGAAAAACTACTGTTACAAAAAGAATTATCGATGAATTAACTATTGATAAAGTAGCGTTAATCGAACAAGATTATTATTATAAAGATCAAAGTCATATGACTATGGATGAAAGAGTTAAAACAAACTATGATCATCCGAATGCATTTGATAATGAATTGTTATATAATCATTTGTTAGAACTTATCGACGGTAAAGCGGTAGAACTACCAGTTTATGACTATGTCAACCATACGCGTAGTGATGAAAAAAAACATCAAGAGCCACGTGATGTAATTATTATAGAAGGTATGTTCGGTCTATACTCTGAAAAACTTAGAGAACTTATGGATATTAAAATTTTTGTTGATACACCAAGTGATTTGCGTATTTTACGAAGATTATTGCGTGATATTAATGAACGTGGAAGAACTGTTGAATCGGTTATTAATCAATATCTGATTTCTGTTAGACCGATGCATGAAAAGTATATAAAACCAACAAAGCAATACGCAGATATTATTATTCCTGATGGAGGATATAACGATATTGCGGTAGATATTTTGATAACAAAAATTAAATCCCTACTAGCAAAATAATTAAAAAAACGATATAATAAAGAGTAGACTAAAAAAAGGAGTACAGTTATGGCTTTAGAAGAAAAATTAGAATATCAAATGACCCAAGAAGGTTATGATAAACTTGTAGAAGAATTAGAACACTATAAAAAAGTAAAACGTCCAGAAGTAATTGAAAAAATTAAAGTAGCACGTAGTTTTGGGGACTTATCTGAGAACTCAGAGTACGATGCAGCAAAAGATGAGCAAGGATTTATAGAACAAAGAATTCTTGAAATGGAACAAATGATTCGTTATGCGGTAATCATTGAATTAGATGAAAAATCTAGCGCAATTCGTCTAGGAAATACAGTTACTTATCAAGAATTGCCAAATGGAGCGACAGAAACTTATAAAATTGTTGGTAGTGCAGAAGCTAATCCATTTGAATTCAAAATCTCTAATGACTCACCAGTAGCTCAAGCGCTATTAGGTAAAGAGGTAGGAGATGTTGTGAAAGTATCTCTTCCAACTGGTCCAGAGGATTCAATGGATATTAAAGTCTTAGAGGTTGAATAGTTTTATGATAGCTTTGATAGGTGCAATGCCAGAAGAAGTGGCAATCATAAAAGAAAAGATAGAAAACTTACAAGAGAAGAAGATTGCTCATGTAAGCTTTTATGAAGGTAGATATGAAGGCCGTGATATTGTTCTTATGCTAAGTCTACCTGGAAAGGTTAATGCTGCAATTGCAACTACATTATTATTAGATCATTATAAGCCTGAATATGTAATTAATATAGGAACTTGTGGAGCATTGCAAGGAGATATGGAAATTGGAGATATGATTGTTGCAACAGAAGTTCGTCATTTCGATGTAGATGCAACAGAATTTGGTTATGAATTAGGCCAAGTACCTCAAATGCCTGCGGTATACAAAAGTGATGAATATTTGCAAAAGTTAGCAGCTGAAATCAATTTACCAAATCATAAAATTCATTTTGGTTTAGTTGGAACATCAGATTCTTTTATTTCTAATAAAGAATTAAAAGAGAATATTTTATCTAACTTTCCGACTATGCAAGTAGTGGAGATGGAAGCAGCAGCAATTGCTCAAACTTGTTATCAGTTCGGAACGAAATTTATTGTTTGCCGTAGTGTAAGTGATAAAGCAGAAGAAGGAACATGTGTTACCTTTGATGAGTTTTTACAGATTGCCGCAATAAATTCGTCTATATTAACAACAGAATTGATAAAAAAAATTTAATATAAATAATCAGCAAAGGAAAGTAGGTGCTTTTCTTTGCTGAAATATTTATTAACTGTAGGAGGATAAGTATGTCATCGCATTTGTTTTTAGTTTTGAGTTCTTATACACTTCCTAGAGGTACTTTAAAAACTATCAGTAAAGGTCTATATAGTATAGAAGAATTAGACGAAATTTTTGAATTTGTCAAAAGTGAATATAGAAGATATAGAAAAAATTTAAGAGTTACTATGGGAATAGTATTATTGTGTATGGCTTTTGTTTTAAGCCTTGGAGTGTTTACTGGTCATCATATGAAGATGGAGGTCTTTTTGGGAATAGTTTTAATGTATGTAATAATATTGATATTAATATTTCTTGTTATATATGTTCAAAAAGTCAATAAAATTAGGAAAACATTTTTGGTAGCGGTAGAAAAAGGTTATCCAGAACTATATAATACCTACCAAAGGGAATTATATGAATATGTTGATTAGTATAAATAGTAATTACTATATGGCTAAATAACTAATTGTATTGAAAAAAATATTATAAAATGTTATGATTAGTAAGAAAAATATTATTTAAGGAAAAGTAAAATGCAAAATATGAAAGATAAAAAATCTTTTAATTATTTAAAAAATATAGTTCAAATAGTTTTAGGATTGTTAATATTTTATTTGATTTTTTCTTATTTTAAAAAAGAAATTATAAGTCTTGATTTCAAAAAAATACATTATTTAACTTTGCAGATAGGTAATGTAAGATTCTTGTTTATCCTGTTATTAGGTCTCTTAGGTATAAGTATTTTATGTTTATACGACTACTTTGTTTTAAAAGCGATTAATCTTACGAAGAATATGTCTTCATTGCGAATTTTTAAAATAAGTTTCATGACTAATACACTGAACATGGTATTAGGTTTTGGAGGATTTATTGGAGCAGGCTTAAGGTATTATATGTATAAGCCGTATACAAAAAATGGAAAAACACTTGTAACTGCAATTGGAATGATTTTAGTTTCAATGCTATCTGGAATAAGTTTATTATCAATCTTTGTAGTACTAAATGTTTTTCCTGGGCAGGCGTTATATGAAGGTAATAAAATCTTCTATTATTCATTACTTTTAATGTCATTGTTTTTACCGTTATATTTATTTTTTAATTTAAGAAAACCTAGAATACGTACAGATAGATATTTAAGCGTAAAACTTACAATTATTTCTTTTTTAGAGTGGGTTTTTGCCGCAATAATTATTTTAGTTATTCTTTACTTTTATACAGGAGATGTAGTAGCAGATAAAGAACTTCAAGTTATGGGTGTAATTATAGTCGCCTCAATAGTAGGGTTACTCACGATGATACCTGGAGGACTTGGAACTTTTGATACATTAGTATTAATCGGTTTAAAAAATCTAGGCATTAATCCTGAAATTATCGGTGCAACAATTATTATATATCGCTTAGCATATTATGTAGTACCATTTTCAATAGGATGTTTAATGTTCCTAAGTGAAGGACTTAAAATATTAAAAGATAAACTAAAGAGAGGAGAAAAATTATGATTACAAATATTATTTATATTATTGTTGCTTATTTTCTTGGGAATATAATGGGTGGCAAGTTATTAGAAAAAATTTATAAAGAAGAATTTACAAATAAAGGCTCAGGAAATGTTGGTGCAAGAAATGCTGGACGAGTATTAGGAGCAAGATCATTTGTTTTTGTATTAGTAGTAGATTTTTTCAAAGGTTTTCTAGTAGTTATTATGCTTAAAATATTGAATGCTAATGATTGGGTTATTTATAGTGCGATAATTTTAGTAATACTAGGTCATATAAAACCAGTAATATTCCGCTTCAAAGGTGGAAAAGGAGTAGCAACATTTTTTGGGTGCATGACTGCATTGTCACTTAACTTAGTTTTAGTGTTAATTTTATGCACATTAGTAATAGGAATTATTGTTAAAAGTTTAACTATAGGTTTTTATTCAAGTTTACCACTTATTACGTATTTAAATTATGTAGAAAATCCTAAATTTTTAATACTAGGATTATTTATAATAACAGTTGTATTATTAAGTGTAGTAGCGATAAAAGATATAGAAGAATCATTTGATAAGTACTTTAGTGTAAAGAAAATAAAAAAATCAGTTCGTTAATGAACTGATTTTTTTGTTTTGATTTCTTGACGTACTAAACTTGAGCGTTTATAGCGTATTGTAATATAGAGTATCAATAAGATAGCCGCAATAAGATAAAGGAGTGGGTAATATGAAATTCCAATTGATAGCTGAGAATTATAAACAAATAACAATAAAATGAAAGTTAAAATAAAAAGCCAATAGGTAGTACATTCAAACTTAAGTAGTGTTAAAATGCTAGTTGTTTTTATTTCCAATTTCTCCTTTTCTCGAAAATAAAACCAAAAACTAACTCCAATATAAGGTGGAAGGGATAAATAGTAAACTAAAGATACTGTGGTATAAATATAAATAATATTGTAATAAATATAATATGAAGGTCGAATAAATATTTACTTTTTTCATGGGGAAGAGTCTCACCTATAAAATAAAAAATTGAGAAAATAGATATAGTTAATATTATATTTATTTTTATCGATAATTAATAAATAGAATTAAACTTATTTATGTCTTCTTGATTTTATTGTATTAATAGAAGTTTTTTCTTTAAATTTTTTTGCCGTATTAAGTAATTTTGACAAAATTTCAATTTGGCAAAATTTACTTTGCCTACTTTGATATTGTACGTACATAAGTCAAAATGTATAATGAATCTATAAGTTAAAGAAAAAACAAAGGAGATTTATATTTATGAACGAAAATAAAAATGGACTAAAAGTCTTAGTTCAAAAAGTTGGTACTGCACTTTCTGGTATGGTAATGCCAAATATTGGTGCATTTATCGCTTGGGGTCTTATTACAGCTTTATTCATTCCAACAGGATGGGCACCAAATGCTCAACTTGCAGCTTTAGTTAATCCAATGATTTTCTTCTTATTACCACTATTAATTTCTTATTCAGCTGGTAAAAATGTTCATGATGAACGTGGAGGAGTGGTTGCAGCAATTGCTACTATGGGTGTAATAGTAGGGACAGTAACTATTACGGAAAAAGGTTTAGGCGGTACACCGATGTTCCTTGGAGCGATGGTTATGGGGCCTATAGCAGCTTACTTAATGAAAAAATTTGATAAAGCTGTTCAGCCAAAAATCAAAACAGGATTAGAAATGTTAGTTAATAACTTTTCAGCAGGTATCTTAGGTTTTATTTTAGCAATTTTAGGTTATTTTGGAATCGGACCAATTGTTAAAGTTATTACAAATGCACTAAGTGCTGGGGTTGATGTTATTATTAATGCCCACTTATTACCACTTGCTAATATCTTTATTGAACCAGCAAAAATCTTGTTCTTAAATAATGCAATTAACCACGGAATTTTAACTCCAATAGCAACAGAACAAGCATTAAATACAGGTAAATCTGTATTATACTTATTAGAAGCTAACCCAGGTGTTGGATTTGGTATTTTACTTGCATATATGTTCTTTGGAAAAGGTTCAGCAAAAGCATCAGCACCAGGAGCTGCAGTTATTCATTTTATTGGTGGAATTCACGAAATCTACTTCCCATATATTTTAATGAAACCTTCATTAATCATTGCAGCAATGGCAGGGGGAGTTAGTGGTACAGCAACATTCCAATTACTAGATGCAGGACTTCGTGCCCCGGCGTCACCAGGTAGTATTTTAGCAGTATTTGCTCAAACAGCACAAGGAAGTTATTTTGCAGTTGCAACAGGTGTGATTGTTTCTACTCTAGTAACATTCATTATCGCAAGTATTATTTTAAAACGTGATAAAGGTGAAGGAGATTTAGAAGCTGCGCAAAGTCAAGTTAGCAACATGAAAGCTGAAGCAAAAGGACAAGAAGTTTCAGTAGAAATTACTGGAGAAACATCTTATGCAGATGTTAAAAAAATCATCTTTGCATGTGATGCAGGAATGGGAAGCTCGGCAATGGGAGCATCTATTTTACGCAATAAAGTGAAAAAAGCAGGACTTGATTATGAAGTAACAAATGTAGCAATCAGAAACTTAACTGAAGAAAGTGGATTATTAATTGTAACTCAAAATGAATTAACTCCACGAGCAAAACAAATGAATGGAAAAGCTCTACATATTTCAGTAGATAATTTCCTAAATAGTCCAAAATATGATGAAATCGTTGAGAATTTGCAAAAATAGGTAAAAAACTATATAATATTTTGTGAATAGAAACGGTAGTGTTTATGACTTCTTCTTAGGCAAAGCAATCTGCATTACTAAGAGGGAGTCATAAATTTTATAATTATCAAAGAAGATAATTTTTGGTATTTTTTAACGAACTTGGAGGCTGTATGTTTAACGAACGTGAAAAACTTATACTACAAATTTTATTGAAAAATATTGGTGAAGCATTAAGTATAAAAGAAATAGCCAAAGCAACAAAAATAAAAGAGAGAACACTATATAGAGAAATAAAAAATTTAGAAGATTCACTTCAACGATTAGGAATAGAGCTGGTTAAGGAAAAGTCTAGGTATATACTAAAGGGAAATGTATCTTCATTAGATTCATCATTATTTGAGACGAATTTTGAAGATTATGCATATTCAACAGAAACAAGATTAACTTTAATATTGTGCTTTTTAATCTTAAATGAAGACACTTCAATAAAAGATATTTCTGAAAAATTAATGCTTAGCTACAATACAGTAGCATCAACAATAACTACAATAGAAAAAATATTATTTGACTATAAATTAACTTTAATTAGAAAAAAAGGTCAAGGGATAGAAATAGAAGGTAAGGAAGTAGACCGTAGAGTATTGCTGATTTCACTATTATGCAATGAAATAAGTGATGAAGAGTTCTTCACTAGATTAAATAATCGTGATATTTTATCAAGTAATCCTTTTATAAAATTCTTGAATTTTGATCTTATAAAAAAAGTATTTTATGGAAATAAACATCTTGATGTCTTTAATCTATACACAGATTCAAGTATAAAGAAAATACTTATAAGTTTGAATGTAGTATTTCTTAGAATTTCTTATACAACTGAGATTAAAGAAAACTTTACAGCTCAAGAATATAATAGTATTATATCGTTATTAAATGCCTCTAAAGAGATTGTTGATTTTGATATTACAGAAGATATTATTCAATTTCTTATTAAAATATTGAAAACTTGTCGTTTAATAGAACAACTTTCATATTTTAACGATAAGTACTCATATACATTAGTGTATAAAATAAATTTATTGATAAAATATGTATCAGAAAAAATGAATGTTGATTTTACACAAGATACCAATCTTTCAAGTGGTCTTATTGCTCATGTTGAATCAGCTATCAAAAGACACCAAATGAATTTAACGGAAGAAAATGATGAATTGCTTGAGTTCGTATTGAAAAACTACAATGAACTATATTTGATAATAAAATCAGAACTACTTGTTGTTTTTGATGAAATAAATTTTAATTCAACAGAATTAAGTTACATAGTTATTCATTTTGCTTCTAGTTTTGAACAAATATATCGAAAAAACTTCATTAGAGCACTCGTAATATGTGCTAGTGGAATAGGAAGTTCCAAAATATTAGGAAGTCAAATACGAAAAAATATTCCAGAAATAAAAAACTTAGAATATACGATTCCAAGCAAAGTAACGAAGTCATTGGTGAACAATTATGATGTAGTTATTTCGACGATTGAGTTAGAACAAGATATTGATTACCTACTAATTCCAACTATACTTAAAGAAAAAGACATAAGTTTGATACAGGAGAGAATACTAGCTAGTCGAAGTTTTAAAAGAAATGATTTTGTTAAGAGTGAGGATTCATTTAATATAGATAAGTTAGGTAGTGCATGCCAAATAATTTTGAAAAATACAGAGTATATTGTAGCTGATAATACAAAAAATAATGAAGAGATATTAGATAATATATTTGAAAACTCTACATTAGTAATAAATAATAAAGAGGAAATAGTTGATAGTTTATTAGATAGACATAACAAAAGTTCGGTTGTAATTCCTAATACCGATATAGCTCTTTTCCATACATTAGATAAAGAGCTAGCAGAGCCGTTTATAATAATATGTTCACTTAATAATGTTCTGGCTATGAAAGATGCAATGGGAGAGGAACAAAGGGTTGAGTATTTTATAATTATGGTAAGTCCAAATGAACAAGAGTATACAGAACTACTTAGTCAAATAAGTATAGCTATATTGGACGATAAGATTTTTGGAGAAGCTCTAACTAGTAAGAACAAGAATTTTATATTAACAAAAGTAGAGTTAATTTTAAAAAATTATATACTACAATTATAAGAATAGTGGTTATCGGTAAAAAATTACTGATAACCATCATTTTTATATAACTCTATTTTGGCAAAGATTATTTTGCCGACTTTGATATTGTTTAGATAATTATGACAAAGTATAATAAATTTATAAAGATTAAGAAAATATAAAACTAGAAGGAGAATTTAAGATGAATTTAAAAAAACAAGATATTAGATTAGGGCAAGAAATTAGTAATAAAGAAGAAGCAATAAGAAAAGCTGGGGAAATCTTAGTAGAGAATGGATATGTTGATGTTGACTATATTCCAGCAATGCTAGAAAGGGAGGAAATAGTATCGACATATATGGGGAATTTTATCGCTATTCCGCACGGGACAGATGAGGCAAAAAAATCAATAAAAAGTACAGGAATTTCTATTATTCAAATACCAGGTGGAGTCTCATTTTCTAAGCCCGAAGATACTGAAGATAAAATGGTATTTATTGTATTTGGTATTGCTGGAAAAGATGGAGAGCACTTGGAACTTTTATCAAAAATTGCAATTTTCTGTTCTGAACAAGAAAATGTTATTAAACTAGTGAATGCAGCTACGGAAGAAGAAGTAATAACTTTATTGTCAGAAGTAGAATAATAAAATCTAAATATAAGTTAAGAAGGTATTATAATGAAAAATTTACATTTTGGAGCAGGGAATATAGGACGTGGTTTTATAGGGGAACTACTTAACAAATCGGGATATCATATAACATTTGTAGATATTAATAAAGATGTAGTCAATGGTTTAAAATGCCGCGACACATATACTATAAAAATCTTAGATGAAAATATAGAAGAAATAGAGCTAAATAATTTTGATGCTCTAAATATAGCAGAGGAAAAAGAAGAACTTTACAAAGCTATAGGAGAGGTCGAACTAATTACTACATCTATAGGGCCGAATGTGCTACCAATAATAGCAAAAGATATTGCAGAAGGTTTGAAATTAAAAGTTGCAAATAATAACACAAAATTACTAGATATTATCGCTTGCGAAAATATGATAGAAGGATCAGATTTTCTAAAACAAGAAATTTATAAGCAACTTACAGCAGAAGAACAAAAATTTGTAGAGGCATATGTAGGTTTTCCGAATTCAGCGGTTGATAGAATAGTGCCAGCTCAAAAGCATGACGATGTACTATTAGTAGAAGTAGAGAAGTTTTGTGAATGGGTTATAGAGGAAGATAAGATAAAAGTAGAAAAAAATAAAAATATAGAAAATGTACACTACGTAAAAGATTTAAATCCGTTTATTGAAAGAAAATTATTCACAGTAAATACGGGGCATGCTGCTCTTAGTTACATAGCTAACTATTTAGGTATAGAGTTGGTATCTGATGGGGCCAAGCATACAGAAGTTAGAAAAGACTTTATTGCTGTCTTAGAAGAAACTAGTGCATTGCTTGAGAAAAAATGGGGATTTTCTAAAGAGGAGATGACAGCGTATAGAAATAAAACTATTAAACGTTTTGAGAATCCTCGTATAGTAGACAATGTTTCTAGAATTTGTCGCACACCTATTAGAAAATTAGGTTATAATGAAAGATTTATTAAACCTATTAGGGAAACTGAGGAGTTAGGATTGTCTAATTCAGCTTTATTAAAAGCATGTTCATATATACTGACATTTAAATCAATTGAAGATGAACAATCTCTAAAACTTGAGAAGTTAATCGTAGAAAAAGGTGTAGTTGAAACACTACGTGAAGTAACAGAATTAACTGATGAAGTATTGTTAAATAAAATAAAAGATAGTTACGAGAAGTTAATATAAAAATGGGAATCTTGAAGAAATAATTTTCTTTAAGATTCTTTATTTTACTAGTGTTTTTTGTTTATAAATCGAAATGTTTCCTTTAGGCGAAAATCTATTGACTTTACTGTTATAACCAGTATAAAATTAAAATATATGAAACCGAAGGGGGATATTAAAATGAATAAATGTGAATGTGAACATCACTGCCATTGTCATGATGCTGTAGAAAATTGCGAATGCGGCAATTGCAAAGAAGGTACTTGTAAATGTCAAGACGGCTGCGCGTGCGGTTGTCATAATGCAAAAGAAGACTGTGAGTGCGGTAACTGCAAAACAGGAGATTGCCATTGTAATGAGCATGTAGCATAAAGAAAGAAGAGTTGACAATAAAGTCAACTCTTCTTTCTTAATGTGTAAGTATTAAATTCAGTATACCTGCAAAAATAAGTAAGATAATACTCCATTTAATGGTTTCTTTGAAAATCTCACTATCCTTATTTACTAAACCTACAGCAGCAGCAGCAACAGCAATTGACTGAGGTGAAATCATTTTTGCGATAGCTCCTCCTGTGATATTCGCAGCTACTAATAATGTAGGGTCTACACCAATCTGAGAAGCGGTAATAGATTGTAAACCTGCAAATAGTGAACCACTGTTAACAACAGACCCAGTAAGGAATACTCCAATCCAACCTAGAATAGGAGAAAGTAATGGGAATATTTTTCCAGTATTTGCTAATGCTAATCCTAAAGTAGAAGACATTCCTGAATATGTAGAAATATAAGCAAATGCTAAAACTGAACATATAGTAAGAATAGGTGACCAAAGTTCAAGGAAAGTTTCTTTTAAAACTAGTTTAATTATACGACCACGCACTCTAAAAATTATTATAGTAAGAATAGCCGCAAGAATTATAGCTGTAGTGGTTGACGTAAAAGGTGCAAAATTAAATACAGCTTTTATAGGTGTAGGAGCCTTAGTAATAGGAGCAACTTTAGCTACGGTACCATCTATATAATAAGGAAAATTAAAGATTAAAGAATTTAAAATTCCAGGTTTTTGGCCAGTTTTTGGGTTACCATTTTGAATTAATTGTTTGAAGAAACTAGTATTCAAAATAGTAACAAATATAGTTAATAAAATAAATGGTAACCAAGCTGTTGTCACTTTTTTTAGAGTAAGTTCTTGTTTTTCTTCCAGTATATTTTGTTCTATTGATAAAATATTTTTTGGACTCCAGAATCTTAAGAATAGAACTAATGAAAGTAAACTAATAATTGCAGAAACTACATCAACTAATTCCGGACCGACAAAGTTTAAGAAAATAAACTGTGTGATAGCGAAAGAACCACCTGAAACTAAGATTGCAGGAAGAGTTTCTTTTATTCCTTTAAATCCATCTACCATAAATACCAATAAGAAAGTTACAATAAGTGTTACTAAGCATAAGATAATTGAAGTAGCTTTTCCTAGTGATACTGCATCTAGTTCAGTAAGACTTGCTGGAATTGTAACTGGAATACCCATTGCACCATAAGCACCACCAGCAATATTTGCAACTAGACAGATAGCAGCAGCTTTCAAAGGGTTAAAGCCTAAACCAACTAAAATAGCAGCGGTAATAGCAACGGGTGCTCCAAAACCGGCCGCACCTTCTAAAAATGCATTAAAAGAAAATGCAATAAGAAGAACTTGAATTCTTTTATCAGATGATATTGATGAAATACTTTGTTTTATAATGTCGAAACATCCGATTTTGACTGTTAGTTTATATAAAAATATTGCAGATAAAACAATGCTAGCAACAGGCCATAGACCTGAAACTACACCTTGCTCAGCGGCACCAGCGATTTTATCAACTGGCATTTTGTAAAATATATTAGCTATAATTGCCGAACTTAAAATACTTAAAGCTCCTGCAGTGTAACCTTTCAATTTAAAGACAACTAATGAGATAAGAAAAATAATAATAGGAAGTGCAGCGATAGCGGCAGATATCCAAATATTGCCACTTGGATTATATTGCTGATTCCAAACAGTATTTAAAAACATTTTAATACTCCTCCTGATTTTTTTTGTACATAGGATTATACACCAAAAAAATATATTTGTGCAATAGCTTTGCTTAAGAGAGATTGTGTAGTTTTAAGAAAATTATTAATTAAATACAATTTTTATAAGATAATAAAAAATAAAAATTAAGACATAAAAAGCTATAAAATAAAAAAATATTCCCTAAATATAATAAAAATTAAAAAATAATATATATTATGAAAAAAAATTCTTTAAAACTTAGTAAATTTTATAATCACTATACTGTACTCATAAAAAAATAGTAAGTATATATTATGGGCGAACTATTTAAAATAATACCATACAATAGTTAAACGAAGATTTACAATTCTGTATTAGGATATAAAATGTTTGTATTGATACAATCCCCTGAAATTTTTCTAGACAAATATTATTATTTTATTTTGGGATTGGAAATTTGACTTTTAAAAAAAATGGGTGTATATTATAAACGTAATATATGATTAAAACATAATTTATATACATTTAATAAATATATACACAAACTTTGGAGGTTATTATGGTAAAAACATCAAAAGACTTAACTAAACAAGAGCATTTAGAAATGTATGAACTAATGCAACTTATTAGAGATTTTGATATGGAGTTAAGTAAACTATACTCACGTGGTTTAGTTCACGGTATGACTCACTATTCAGTAGGAGAAGAAGCTGCAAACGTTGGGGCGATTTATCCATTAAGAAAAGAAGACTTAATGTATTCTAATCACCGTGGTCATGGACAAACAATTGCTAAAGGAATTGAAATTGACCGTATGATGGCTGAAATCCTTGGTAAAGAAACAGGTCAATGTAAAGGACGTGGAGGAAGTATGCACGTTTATGACCTTGGACAAGGTAATATGGGATGTAATGGTATCGTTGGTGGTGGACATGGTCTAAGTACTGGTGCTGCACTCGCTCAAAAAATGAAAAAAACTGGTAATGTTGTAATTTGTTGTATGGGAGACGGTGCTACTAACGAAGGAAGTTTCCACGAATGCTTAAATATGGCATCTAACTGGGATTTACCACTTATTTTCTATGTAATTAACAATAAATATGGTATTTCAATGGCTCAAGAAAGATGTATGCGTGTTAAAGACATTACTGAACGTGCTGCTTCTTATAGAATAAAAGGAATTCATGTAGAAGATGGAAATGATGTATTAGCGGTTTATGATGCAATGCAAGAAGCTATCGAGCACGCTAGAAGCGGAAAGGGTCCTGTATTGGTAGAAGCTGTATCTTACAGATGGTTTGGACACTCAGCTTCTGATGCTGGTAAATATCGTAGTCGTGAAGAAGTTGCTGAATGGAAATTAAAAGATCCTAATGTAAAATATAGAAATTACTTATTAGAAAATGGAATTGCTACAGAAGCAGAATTAAAAGAAATTGAAGACAGATCAAAAGCTACTATCGATGATGCTGTAGAATTTGCTAAAGAATCAAAAGTTGCTGATGGTTCAATCGCATTCCAAGATAACTACGCTGACTAATATTTAAAGTTTAAATAATATTTTATAAAAATAGGAGATTAATAGTTATGACTAAAGAAACAAAAATTATGACAGTTCGTGAAGCTATAAAAGAAGCTATGACTCACGAAATGCGTGAAGATGAAAATGTATTTTTAATGGGTGAAGATGTTGGTATCTTCGGTGGTGACTTCGGTACAACAGTAGGTATGTTGGAAGAATTTGGGCCTGAACGTGTTATCGATACGCCTATCAGTGAAGCTGCAATCTGTGGTTCTGCTGCTGGTGCAGCATCGGTAGGTATGCGTCCAATAGTTGACGTAACTTTTATGGACTTCGTAACAATTGGTATGGATGCCATTGTTAACCAAGCAGCTCCAATGCGTTATATGTTAGGTGGAGAAGTTCAAGTACCGGTTACTTATCGTTGTGCATCTGGTGCTGGGACAGGAGCCGCAGCTCAACATACAAAAGCATTAGAAGCATGGTTCTGCCACATTCCTGGACTTAAAGTTGTTGCTCCAGGTACTGCAGGAGATGTTTATTCAATCCTACGTGCTTCTATCAGAGACAATAACCCAGTTATTTTTATCGAACCAAAAGCGTTATTTGGACGTAAAGGTGAAGTAGAAGTAGGTAAAATTGGAGTTATAGGAAAAGGTGACATTAAAGTAGAAGGTAATGATATAACATTAGTATCTTGGGGAAGAATGTTAGAACGTAGTTTACAAGCTGCTGAAGAATTAAAAGAAGAAGGTATTTCAGTAGAAGTGGTTGACCCAATCACATTATCACCATTAGATACAGAATTAATTGTAAAATCAGTTCAAAAAACTGGAAAATTAGTAGTTTGCCATGATTCATTCAAAACTGGTGGATTTGGTGGAGAAATCGTTGCTAGAATCGCAGAAAGTGAAGCATTTGATTTCTTGGATAGTCCAATTTACCGTGTGGCTGGAGCAGATACTAACATTCCATCTGCTAAAGACTTAGAAAAATTAGTTGTTCCAGATGTAGAGGACATCAAAGAAACAATTAGAAAAGCCGTAAATAAAAAATAAAATCTAATTAGCGAAGGATGTGAAAAATAATGGCAGTAGAGGTAATAATGCCAAAAGCCGGAAGTGAGATGGAAGAAGGCGAAATCGTACAATGGTTTAAAAGTGAAGGAGACCATGTCGAAGAAGGAGAAGTCTTACTTGAAATTGTAACAGATAAAGTAAATATGGAAGTTGAAGCTGAAGCTACAGGGACTTTATTAAAAATTCTTGCTCAAGCAGGAGATGTCGTACCAGTTGTTAAAACAATTGCTTGGATAGGTGAACCAGGTGAAGCTGTTCCAGGTGCTAGTGAAACAGGAGAAGTAGCTCCGGCCGAAACAATAGTTGAGAAAAAAGTTGATTACACACCTGTTAAAGAGGTAGAAGTAATAGATTATTCTGGTATTCGAGCAACACCAGCAGCAAGAGCATATGCTCGAAAAAAAGGAATAGACTTATCTAAAGTTCAAGGAACAGGATCTAAAGGTCGTATTCATAAAGATGATGTGTTGGAATACAAACTTAATTCTAAAGTTAAAATTTCACCACTCGCAGCCCGTATAGCGCAAATGGAAGGTATTAACACTGAAAGTATAGCAGGAACAGGACCTAATGGTAAGATTGTAAAAGCTGATGTACTATCAGTTCTACATGGTGCACAAAAAGCTGAAGCAGCTCCAAAAGCAGAAGTTGCTCCAAAAGCAGCGAAAGCACCGAAAGCTCCAAATGAAAATCAATGGGGTGTTGTTGAAACAGTACCTATGTCACCAATGCGTAAAGTTATTTCTAAACGTATGAGTGAATCTTACTTTAGTGCGCCAACATTTGTTGTTAATGTAGAAGTTGATATGACTGAGCTGTTAGCATTACGTAAGAAAGTTGTTGACGCAATTATCGAAGAAACAGGCAAAAAAGCAACTGTTACAGATTTTATTTCATTAGCAGTAATTAAATCATTAATGAAACACCCATATGTAAATGCTTCATTATCTAGTGATGAAAAAGAAATGTATTTACACCACTATGTAAACTTATCAATTGCCGTTGGTATGGATAGCGGATTAGTAGTGCCAGTAATCAAAGGTGCTGATAAGATGAGTCTAAAAGAGCTTGTAGTAGCTTCTAAAGAGATCACAACTAAAGCTCTTGCTGGTAAATTAAAACCGGATGAAATGGCAGATTCAACATTTACAATCAGTAACTTAGGTATGTATGGAGTTAAAAGCTTCGTGCCGATTATCAACCAACCTAACACAGCAATTTTAGGAGTAAGTGCTACAGTTCAAAAACCTGTAGTATTAAATGGTGAAATCACTGTAAGACCTATTATGACATTAACATTAACAGCAGATCACCGTGTAGTTGACGGATTAGAAGGAGCTAAATTCATGAAGACTCTGAAAGAAGCTATCGAAAATCCACTATCATTACTAATCTAATAATGATATAATAATAGAAGAAAACAAGATAAAGTGTATTAAGGAGTGATTATAACATGGCAGTAGAAGTTATTATGCCAAAAGCCGGAAGTGAAATGGAAGAAGGCGAAATCGTACAATGGTTTAAGCAAGAAGGTGACGAAGTAAAAGAAGGTGAAGTCCTACTTGAAATCGTAACTGACAAAGTTAATATGGAAGTTGAGGCTGAAGCTAGCGGAACTTTATTAAAAATTCTTTATCCAGCTGGGTCAACTGTACCTGTAGTTCAAACTATAGCATGGATTGGACAACCAGGAGAAAAAGTTCCTGAAGCAGGTGGCGCAACTGCAGCAGCTCAAGAAGTAGTAAAAGAAGTGGCAGCAGACGTTAAAGTTCCTGAAACTAAAAAAGAAGATGTATTGCCAAAACGTGAACGTCGTGGGGAATATGACGTAGCTGTAATTGGTGGTGGACCTGCAGGATATGTAGCGGCGATTAAAGCAGCTCAATTAGGTGGAAAAGTAGCATTAGTAGAAAATCGCGAATTAGGTGGAACATGCTTAAATCGTGGATGTATTCCAACAAAAACATTCTTACACAATGCAGAAATTATTAACCACATTCGTTCTGCAAAAGATCGTGGTATTAAACTTGTAAATGATGCATTTACAGTTGACATGGAGAAAACTGTAGCAGTTAAAGATAAAGTATCTAAAACATTATCTGGTGGAATCGCGGGATTACTTAAATCATACGGGGTTAAAGTATTTAACGGTGTTGGACAGCTTACAGCGGATAAAAAAGTTGTTGTTGATGAACACACTACAATTGATGCTGATAGTGTAATTTTGGCTGGTGGATCTAAAGTAAGTAGAATTAACATTCCAGGTATGGAAAGTGACAAAGTTCTTACAAGTGATGAATTCTTAGACATTAAAGAAGTTCCTTCAAGATTAGCTGTAATCGGTGGTGGAGTAATCGGTTCTGAATTAGGGCAAGCATTTGCTACATTCGGTTCAAAAGTTACTATCGTAGAAATGGCAGATAGATTAATTGCTAATATGGACAAAGATGCTTCTGTAGCATTAGAAAAACAATTTAGAAAACAAGGTATTAATGTACTTACTTCAACTAAATTATTAGAAATTGTTGATAAAGGTCACGAAGTAGTAGTTAAAGTTGAAGGTAAAGAAGATATTGTTGCAGATAAAGTATTATTATCTATTGGACGTGTTCCGGATAATACATGTTTAGGAGAACTAGCAGATAAATTTGAAATGGAACGTGGACGTGTTAAAGTTGACGAGTATATGGAAACATCTGTTAAAGGAGTCTATGCACCAGGAGATATCAATGGTACTAAGATGTTAGCGCACGCAGCATTCAAGATGGGAGAAGTTGCAGCTGAGAATGCAATGGGTCACTCTAAAAAAGTTGATCTTAAATCTACACCAGCAGCAATTTATACACACCCAGAGATTGCTATGGTTGGTTTAACTGAAGATCAAGCACGTGAAAAATATGATGTTAAAGTTGGAAGATTTAACTTTGCTGCTAACGGACGTTCATTAGCATCTAACCAAGGCGAAGGTTTTGTAAAAGTAATTATGGATACTAAATACAGAGAAATCTTAGGTATTCATATCGTAGGCCCAGTTGCTGCAGAAATTATCAATGAAGGTTCTACATTAATCCAAACTGAAATGACTATTGATGATGTAATGGATATAATTCATGGACACCCAACATACTCAGAAGCATTATATGAAGCTATGGCTGACTGTATTGATATGTGTATCCATGCCCCTAAGAAAAAAACAAAATAGTATAAGTTTAAATATAAGAGAAAAGCGACTAACACAATGTTAGTCGCTTTTTTTAAGGTTAAAGTTATTATAATTTATTAGAATGTTTATTTTCAATTTGGCTATTAAAAAACTCTTCACGCAGTATTCCGTATTTTACTGAATCATAATAACTACCGTTATAGTACCTAACTTTGCGAAGTCTTCCCTCAAGGATTAATCCTAATTTTTCAGCAAGACGCATCATTCCGTGATTTCCACTCCATGTAGTTAGTCCTACTCTCTCAATTTCTGGATATTTTATAAAACAATCTTTTATCCATATTTTTAGAACAGTTTCCCCAATACCACGAGACCAGTAGGATTTATCATAAATAATAATACCAATTTCCAACCAGCGTGTAACAAAGCATTCCCAATGACGTGTTACAATGCCAATTAATTTATTATCAACAAAAATTCCATAACATCTATCACTAAGGTAAAATTCATGATGATTAGTTAAAAGAAATATATCTAAATCCAGAAACTTATATTCATTAAAATAAGGTGCATTATACTTACTCCATTCAGGATTTTTCGAGGTGTAAATAACATTATATAACTCTATTAAATTTTCTTTTTTTATACGTGTAAGTTTTATCATAAAAATCTCCAATCTTTTATTATTTTATCACTTAAATTAAGAAAAGATAAAGAATATGCACAAAATACAAAAATGAGCTAATAAAATGACACATGTTGCAGTTTATGTTAAATTTATTAAAGCAAAAGAAAAAGGAGAGAGTAATGGATAAATTTAGTGAAAAAATATCGAGTATATTTTTATGGGTAATAAATCTTAGTTTATTAATAATAGGGATTTTACTATCATTTGGTCTGCTTATAGAAGCAAAAGAAATTTTTGAAGAAGGAAGGAAGTTTTTAACTTCAGCAGGAAGTCATCAAAATTTTATTGAAGAAATTTTAGTCTTCTTTTTATATTTTGAGTTTGTGGCACTTATAGTGAAATATTTTAAAAATAATTATCATTTTCCACTAAGATATTTTATCTATATAGGAATAACGGCGATAGTTAGACTTATAATAGTTCAACATGATAATCCATATAGTGTATTAATTTGGTCGGGAGCAATTTTATTACTAGTAATAAGTTTAGCTATAGCTGAAAAATTTATAAAGAAAAATTAATAAAAATGGACCTTGAAATCATTTTTGACTTCGAAGTCCATTTTATTATTATTTTGTGGTATATTTTCCTGTTTTATAATCAATAACTATGCCTTTTTGGAAGTTATAGACAAAAACATTGTATTTCACGCTTGCCCCGTTATCTTCCACAGACATAGCTTCCATAATAACTCCTTGCGCAACAAGATCGTTATCTTTAAATACAGGAGTTACTCTATAGCGCACATGTTTTTTTGTTTTTTTTACATAGTCTGCTACTTCATTTTCAAAAGGAATCATGTTGAGATTCATAAATCTTGTTCCAGTCATTAGATTTTTATTATTATCATTCTCACCAGCAAGTTGAAATGCGATAAGGTGGCAACGATCATATACATGTTTTCCTCTGTTACTTTGCCAGCCACTAGGACGAATATGTGATATTTCCCCTCTACGTTCAGTAGGCATAAGATCTACACCAATAAGACCATTAGCTTGGCCGACGCGCCCTAGATTATCTAGTGGACTGTAATTTTCAAAAGAGGTTGTTGATAAATCCTCTTTACTAAAATATGGATTGTTATTGTTTAAAATCTTATATTTAGTACTATCACTCGCTTCATTTTCACTTGGAGCAGTTAGCGACTCGATAACATTTTGTGGGATAGTTGATGTTTCTTGGAATGGTGTAGCCGAATTTCCTTTATTAAAGGTATATCGACTAATAATAAGTGCGAGAAGAATAATTATTAGAATTGAAATTATAGAAAATAGAGAAAACTGTTTTTTTCTTCTTTTAGCCATAGCTTCTCCTTATCGAAAATGTTAATAATTTATAACCTTTACTAAAGGTTAATTACCTTATAGTGTAATAAAATTTATTTTTTAAAATAATTAATTCCCATTGCCTCTTTTACTTCATCAAGAGTAGCGGCAGCAACTCTTTCAGCTTTTTCACTACCAGCTTTTAGCATATTGTATACTTCAGCTTTGTCTTTAGCAAACTCTTCACGACGCTCTCTAATTGGGCGTAAATACTCTTGCATAACTTCGTTAAGACGTCGTTTAAGTTTCATATCGCCAAGACCGCCACGTCTGTAGTGTTCTTTTAGTTCAGCTACCTCGTCAGTACGTGGATCAAAAATATCTAAGTATGTGAAGACAACATTTCCTTCAACTTGTCCAGGATCTTCAACACGAATGTGATTAGGATCAGTGTACATTTTCATGATTTTAGCTTTGATATTTTCTTCACTATCTCCTAGATAGATACCATTGTTAAGACTTTTACTCATCTTACCTTGTCCGTCGATTCCGACAAGACGTGCATGATTTTTTGGAGGAAGTACTATTTCTGGAAGAACAAGAACTTCTTTATTATAAGTTCTATTGAAGTCTCTAACAATTTCACGTGTTTGTTCAAGCATAGGTTTTTGATCTTCACCTACTGGCACGTGAGTAGCTTTAAATGCAGTTATGTCAGCTGCTTGACTAACTGGATAAGTGAAGAATCCAGCAGGTATGCTTTCTCCGAATTTTTTATCATTTATTTCTTGTTTAACAGTAGGGTTACGTTGAAGTCTTGATACTGTTACCAAGTTCATATAATACATATATAATTCTGCAAGTTGCGGAATTTGCGATTGAATAAAGACAGTAGATTTAGCCGGATCAATACCTACGGCTAAATAGTCTAAAGCAACTTCTGTAATGTTTTGAATAACTTTTTCAGGATTATCAGCGTTATCGGTAAGCGCTTGTTGATCAGCAATCATAATAAAAATATTAGTATCTTTCTCATTTTGTAAAGCAACTCTATTTTTTAGAGAGCCAACATAGTGACCTAAATGAAGTTTTCCAGTTGGTCTATCACCAGTTAAAATAATTTTTGTCATAAATAGACGAACTCCTTTAAAGTATTTTTCTAATTATCTTTTTATTATATCATAATATAAGCCAACTTTGTTTGAAAAGTTTAATTCTTTTATGAAAAATAAAAGTATTTTTGTTTATGAAAAGAGCTTTTTGTATTATAATAAATTATAAAGAAATAAGTTTTATAAACTAAGGAGAATAAAATGATATATATAGAATCAAAAAGTAATGATCCACGCTACAATACAGCGTTGGAGCTTTATGCATTTAATGAGCTTGCTAAGAAAGATGATGTTTTTATGCTATGGATAAATTCACCATGTATAGTAGTAGGTAAAAACCAAAATACAACAGAAGAAGTTAATCAAAGATTCTGTGATGACAATGATATAAAAATAGTTCGTCGTGTAAGTGGTGGAGGAGCTGTCTATCATGATTTAAACAATTTGAATTATACTATTATTTCTAATGGACGCAGCGGAGAAGAGTTTGATTTTAAATCATTTTCACAACCAGTTATAGATGCATTGGCTTCATTAGGCGTAAAAGCTGAGTTTACAGGACGTAATGACCTTGAAATAGACGGACAAAAATTCTGTGGAAATGCACAATATGTTCGTTCAGGACGTATTATGCATCATGGATGTTTAATGTTTGATGTTGATACTTCAGTATTAGCAAATGCTTTAAAAGTATCAAAAGATAAAATTGAATCAAAAGGTATCAAATCAGTTCGTTCAAGAGTTACAAACATTAAAGATCACTTACCTAATCAAGAAATGACAGTAGTAGATTTCGTAGTAGCACTTAAAAAATATATGAGTGAAAAATATGAAATGACTGATTTTGTTGCTACTAAAGAAGATGAAAAAGCTATTTTAGCAATACAAGAAGAAAAAAACAACTCTTGGGATTGGGTATATGGAAAAAATCCAGACTTCAATATCAAACGTAATAGAAGACTTAAAACAGGTAAAATTGAAGCTAATATCATGGTAGAACATGGTGTAATTACTAGTATTAAATTCTATGGGGATTTCTTTGGAGTTATGGACGTGGAAGATATAGCTAAGAAATTAGTTGGAGTAAAATATCAAAAAGAAGATATTCAGAAAGTACTAGAGCAAATAGATATCAATTCATACTTCTTAGGAGCAACACTAGAAGAGGTAATAGATATTCTAGTTGACTAATTATAAATATAAAAAATTATAAGATGGGAGGAATTGACATGATAATTACAACAACACAAGATGTTCCAGGTATGGAAATAGTGGAGTATAAAGGACTTGCTACTGGGGAAGTAGTAGCTGGAATTAACTTTATAAAAGATATTGGGGCAGGAATTCGAAACCTTTTTGGTGGAAGAGTCAAAGGGTACGAAGATGAAATTATTCAAGCAAGAGCTGAAGCTTTAAAAGAATTAGAAGCTCGTGCAGAAGCAATGGGAGCTAATGCGGTTATCGGAGTTAGAATTGATTTTGATGCTCTAGGAGGCGATGGTAACAATATGCTTTTAGTTACAGCTACAGGAACAGCAGTAGTTGTTAGATAAGAATTTAAAACTATATACATAAAATTAATAGAAAAAATAAAAAATATAGTGTATAATACAAAGAAGTAAACTAAAATATGAGGGGAAAATACAATGAAAAAAGTATTTAATTTTAAAAAGATTTTTTCTACCTTACTATTAGCAATTGCTTTGGTGGTTTCTGCTGTATCTGTATCAGGATGTAGTAAAGACGATAATTCTAATTCAAATTCATCACAAGCAACGTATAAAGTAAGTGCAGAAGAAAAAGAGTATTTATCAAAACGTTTTGCGGATTTATCTAAAATTAATAATGAAGTAGTAGCTTATGTTTATGCGCCAGGAACAAAATTAGATGAGCCTGTTGTTCAAACTAATGATAATGAAACATATTTAGACAAAACTTTTGAAGGGAAAATAGTTCCTTATCTAGGTACAGTATTTATGGATACCGATAATAATAAAAACTTTGGTGATAGATTAACTTGGTTATTCGGTCACGCACGTGGAAGTAAGGTTGCAGATAATCGCATGTTTAATGACGTGAATTTCTACGATAAACAAGAATTTATGGATCAACACAAATATGTCGTGATTGAGACTCCAGAGAGAAAATATTATTATGAAGTAGCATTCTTGACAATTGTTCCAGAAACAACATCATTTTATCGTTTAGATTTTAAAGACGATGAAGATTTCCTAAATCAATTAACAAATGTTAAAAAAGATGCAAAAACTAAAAATGATAATGTTCAATTAAAAGGAAATGATAAGTATCTTGTATTATCTACTTGCCGTGAAGAAGATGAAACAATTCGTTCTAATCTATACCTTCGTCTAATCCCAGATAATGAGATGAATGATTTCTTGGCAAAACACAAAGATGATCTTAAATATGTAGCAACAAGATAATAAAAAATAGTCTATAGTTTAAAACTATAGACTATTTTTGTATTTATTTTGGCATGCGTTGAAATTCTCTAGTTAGAAAGAATAATGACACACTAAATGCACAAATATCAGTTATAGGAGTGGCATATATTATACCATCAATTCCCAAAAAATGAGATAAGACTAATAATGTAGGTAGTAAAATAATCATTTGTTTAGTAAGTGCTACTGTAACACCAATTTTGGGTTTACCAATAGCAGAAAAAAATGTTGAACTAGAAATATGAATACCGTTGATAAAAGTAAATAATAAGAAAAATCTCATATATCTAACTGCGAATTCAAAGTATAGTTCATTACCATTACCGAAAGTAGCTACAATTTGTTTAGGAAATATCTCGAATACTGCAAAGAATACTACAGAGATAATTATCGCATATTTCATCATATAGCGCATAGTTTCACGTACACGATTGTAATCTTTTGCACCGTAGTTGAAACCAAAAATAGGCTGAGCTCCTTGAACGAGACCGATAATTATAGAAACGAATATTATATTAACTTTGGCTACAATTCCAGCTACCGCAATAGGTATATCATTACCATAGATGGATTGTGAACCATAGGTATTAAGTAGGTTGTTAGTTACAACTTGAATAATCATATTAGACCCTTGAAAAACAAATGATGTCATTCCTAAAGCTATAGATATTTTTAATAATGAAAACTTAGGTATAAAATCTTTCTTATAAAATTTAACACTCTTAAATCTAGGAAAATAAAATAATAGTATTGCTGCTGATATAAATTGGCTAATAACAGTAGCCCAAGCAGAACCAGCAATTCCCCATCCAAATCCAAAAATAAAAATGGGATTTAGAATAATATTCAAAACGGCTCCAAATACTATGGCGTACATAGAATACTTCGGACTATTATCAGAACGAACCATCGGGTTGGTACTAATTGACAGAAGTAAGAAAGGGATACCTAAAGAAGAGATGCCAGCAAATGTTTTTGCATAAGGTAATATTTCATCAGTAGAACCAAAAGCGTACATAAGTGGTTCTAAAAACAGATGAATTAAAATTGTTAAAATAACACCTATAATAAAAAGTGATGATACAGATGTTCCAACTACAGTTTTGGCTTTTTCTGGATTTCCTCGGCCAAGTTCTAGGTTGAAATTAGCGGCTGCTCCAATACCAATCATAAGACCAAGAGCAAGACATATAGTAGTTATAGGGAAAGCTATATTAGTTGCTGCATTCCCTAAATAACCAACTCCTTGTCCAATAAAGATTTGGTCAACAATACTATATAATGCGTTTATTATATTAGCTGTTATTGCTGGCCAAGCAAAGGATATAAGTAGTTTTTTTATAGGTTTAATACCGAGTGGATTTTCTATTGTAGAATCTTTCACATAAGCCTCCTAGTTAGTTTTTAATAAAATAATTATTAAAAATTTTTAAACATTATATCTTATTATAAAGTAATTTTCTACATTTTAAAATAGGGATTTAAAAAATTTTTAGCTCTTTATGAAAAAATTGGTAATTAATTTTTAAAAATGATATTATAATTAAACAGGGGTGATAGAATGTCGAGAGAAGAAAAATTAAGAACAATAATTAATACAATAGATATATCTGAATACAGTAAGACTCATAAAAATGTAAATAAGCAAGGTTGTCTTAGTAAGACGTACAAAGATCCTCAAGATTTTTGGCTTGCCTCTAATTATTCAAAGAAAAAGTATGCAGATTACAAACCATTTCAGTTTGTAGATGGAGAAGGAATAAGATGCTCTATATATTTAAGTGGATGTTTATTTGCATGTAAGGAATGTTTTAATGAGAGTATTCAAAATTTTAATGTAGGGCAAGAGTACACAAAAGAAGTAGAAGATAAAATAATAGATGATTTAAGACATACATATGTTCAAGGACTAACTATTCTTGGGGGAGAACCATTTTTAAATACACAGGTTGCAATTTCTTTAGTTAAAAGAGTACGAGAGGAATTCGGGGATGGTAAAGATATCTGGGTTTACAGTGGTTATACCTATGAGCAACTTTTAAATAGTAGCGAGGATAAAAAAGAATTGTTATCGCTTTGTGATGTTTTGGTAGATGGCCCATTTATGATTGTTCTAAAAGATTTAAGCTTACGTTTTAGAGGTAGTAGTAATCAACGAATAATAGATATAAAGAAATCTACTAAAGATAATGTTGTTTTATATTTAGAGTAGCAGTTATAGTTAGTAAAAGTATTTTGACAATAGATATCTTTTTTGATAGAATAGATTATCACTAATAAGAGACTTTCAATATCTCTAATATTTTTTAAAAAGGAAAGGAGACTTGTAATTTGAAAAATATTATAGAAATTTTTAAAAATGATATAAGGGAGATTTTTCGAAAAACAAGGACGTGGATAGTAATAATTGGCCTAATTCTATTACCTTCAATGTATGCATGGCCAAATATACTTTCAGCATGGGATCCATATGGTCATACTAATAATATAAAAGTTGCAGTAGTTACAGAAGATAGTGGTGCTGAGGTGAGCGGACAAAAAGTCAATCTAGGAGAAAATTTGGTAGAAGGATTAAAAAACAATAAAAACCTTGATTGGCAGTTCGTAAGAAATAAGCAAGAGGCAGAAGATGGAGTGAAGATAGGGGATTATTATGCGAGTATAGTAATTCCCGAAAATTTTAGTGATGATATAACATCTGTGAGTAGGGGGGGGCCTAAAAAGGCGACTATTGAATATACTGTTAATGAGAAAATAAATGCGATAAGTCCAAAAATAACAAATAGTGGAGCTTCAGCGATTGCGAATAATATCAGCAAATCTTTCGTAAAAATAGCCAATGGTGTTATTTTTGAGAAGTTACATGAGGCTGGAATTAAATTTGAACAAAATTTACCTTCAATAGAGAAGACGAAGGAAGAGATTTTTAAATTAAATGATAATTTCTCAAATTACGAAAATGTTCTATCTGAACTAATAGGTAAGACTGAACAGGGACAAAAGATTCTTAATACTATTCAGCAGACTTTGCCAGATATTGATAGGTTTGCTACCAATAGTATTATGTTAGCAGATAAGGCTGATATAACAATTAATAATATACAAAATTTTAATGAGAAATTACTGCCTCTAATTAGCAATCATTTAAAAGTTGTAGAAGATGTTTCAGGAGAGGCAAATAGTCTTTCTCAAAAAATTCAAAGTAAACCAGATAATGTAGAAGAAACAAAAGAAAAACTGAAGTTGTTAAATACTCGACTAGAAGTGGGAGAAGAAAGACTACGTGTTGTAAAAAACATTTTTGAGTATTTAAATGAATTATCAGGAGAGAACATACTTCAAAATCAATTAAATAAGATTAGCACATTAGAAAACGACTTAACTAAAGTAAAAGAAATAAATAATAAAATATATAATAATATAGATAACTATGATGAAATAGCAGATGATATTAAGAAAGATTTTGTTGAACGAACAAAACGTATTAACGAAATATCAACAAATATAGATAACAGGTTGAATGACGATATTGCTCCGTTAGTTGCTAAAGTGTTAACTAAAGCAGATATAAATATTAATGAAATCTCTAAGCTAATTATAGGAGCTCAAAATGAACTTCCGGAAGTAGAAGCAAAGATATTAAGTACAGAGGTGAAAATTCAAAGAGCTCATGCTAAGTTAATAACTATACAAAAAGAATTACCAGAAGCAAAAGAAAAAATTAAAAAGCTAACCGAAGAGATTAAAAAGGCGGAAGCAGGAACAAATACAAATATGTTGTTTAATTTATTGAAAGTAGATTATAAACAGCAAGCAGAATTTTTTGCAAATCCTGTTCAGCTTAGTGAGAATAAATTGTACCATATTAAAAATTATGGTTCTGCAATGACTCCATTTTATACAGTGTTATCAATATGGGTTGGAGCACTACTTATGTCATCGTTATTAACTACAAAAGTGGAAGATGAAGAAGGTAAATATAAACCATATGAGAAGTATTTTGGACGTTGGATACTATTTTTAGTAATATCATTGTTTCAAACATTGGTAATTACACTAGGAGATATGTATATCCTTGGAACACAAGTAGTGTCGCCATATAGATTTGTTTTTTATGGTTTATTAATATCTGCCTTATTTTCGTCTATTATATATACTATAGTACACCTTTTAGGAAATGTAGGAAAAGCTATTTGTATTATATTGTTGGTGCTTCAATTAGGAAGTTCAGGAGGAACCTTCCCAATTCAAATGACTTCGAGCTTTTTCCAAGCATTATACCCTAAAGTACCATTTACTTATTCAATAGGATTGCTAAGAGAAGCGGTAGGTGGAGTATATATACCGGCAGCCCAACGAGATATGAAAATATTATTAATTGGAATAGTAATAACATTAGTAAGTGGTACTATTTTAGTTCATTTGAAATCTCGTTCTAAAAAATTGAGTACTGAGCAGGAAAAATCGAAATTATTCTTGTAAAACAAGAGAACTTTTAAAGTATTATAACTATGTACTTTAAAAGTTTTTTTATATTATTAAAAATGGATTGTATCTTATAACTAATTAGATTAGTATGGGAATAACCAGCTAACAAATGAAAAAATACATTTTTTATGATATAATTATTAGAATATAAATCCTAATGTATAGAGGAAAAATTATGACAAAAACACTAGATAGAACTAAAGACATTTTTTTAGATACAATGCTTTTAGGAAAAGAAATATTAGTAAAAAAAATAAAAACAACCAATAAAACAAAAGTAACAGTGGTGTTAGCTGCCTTTAGAAATATAGATAGATTAAAATCTATTTTGGAGAATATTCTTAAACAAAGTTTTCAAGAGTTTGAAATTATCGTTGTGGATGATTCATCAAGTACACAGGTAGAAGAGTTTATCTCGAGTTATGATAGTAGCAGACTAAATTATATAAAGAAACAACTTGGATCAAATTCATCAGCTAAAAATTGTGCTTTAGAATTTGCCAAAGGTGAATACGTTGTTTTTTTAGAAGAAAATATTAGACTAAAACCTGATTATATTGAATATTTATATGGTCTTGTAACTGATAAAAGTTTAGATATAGCTATTTTGACGAGAGACAATTATAGTAATATTTTAGGTGAAGCAGTTGTAACAGGTAAAAAGTATTTAGAAGAAGAGATTAAACAATTTAAGAGTGATTTAGATTATAATTTGACATCATGTATGTTTAAGAAAAAGTTTCTTGATGTCTATAATTTAAGATTTCAAGAAGACATGTTATCTCTTGAGAATCTATATTTTAAATTAAAAACTTTTGATATAGCTGGGAAAGTATGTCAAAGTTCACGTGTAGGATATATAGAATTAAAAGAAGAAAAAACTGTTCGTAACCAAGCGATGATTGATGCTTCAACACGAAGAATAATGTTGGCAACAGAAAAAATAGAAGAATTTAAAACAGGTAAGAGCTATGAGAATAGTTTAAACCTTTTATGTGGATATTTATTTTTTGATGTATTGCGAATGCACGATGATATGGCAGGAGAGGAAAAATTGCTTGAGCTTATAAAATCTAAAAAGAATTATTTTGAAAGCGATACTTTTATTAGTAAAGCTATGATAAATATGTCGCCAATATTATTTGCAAATTATTTAAATAGAAAGGATAGAGGATAATATGAGAAGAATATTACATAATGTATTTTCATATGCTTTTATCTCACTATTTGCGGTAGCATTAATTTGGGCATATGTAGCACCTTTTGTGTATGAACGCATATTAAATCCTTTAGCACTATTATTAGGTGTACCAGTATTTTTTATAATTTTTATTTATATTGTAAAAAAGATATTAGCAACAGATGAACAAGGATTAAAAAAATATAATAGGATTATAGTTTTAGTTTACTTGGTTTTTCAGGCAATTATATTATCGATGGATACATTGAATTTTTCTGATGGAGCAGAGATTGAAAATGAAGCACACTATATGCTGAATTATGGTAAATTTTCTGGAGAGAGATATTTTTTAGTTTATCCTAATAATATTAATCCTACTATAATTCTATATTGGCTTTATAGAATTGCCGGATACCTTCATATATCAGAAATATGGACATTACATATTTTTTGCTTTGCAATTACTTCTGCAACGATGTATTTAACATTTAAAACAGCAGGGAAACTATTGTCAAAACAAAAACAAACTATAATTTTAGGTTTAATGCTAGTATATATTCCATTCCAAATGTATAGTTTATTTTACTATTCTGATAGTTTGATGGTTATATTAGTAGCTCTTATTATTTATGTTTTGATTCCATCTGATGGAAGTTTTATTTTTAGAAGTAAACATATTATAGCTGTTGCGGTAATTGTAGCTTTTGGTTGGAACTTAAGATCAAACATAATAATTATTATCCCAGCACTAATAGTTTACTTATTATTTTTCAAATGGTATAAAAATTTGCTATTACTTATAGTTACATTTGGAATATCTTTTGTAGTTTTTGGCAAAGGTTTTGATATGTTATGGAATCATTATGGTTTCTTCCAAGATGCTGGATATAGATTCCCAATGCTTCACTGGGTTATGATGGGAATGAGTATTCAGGGAGGAAGTTATAACTGGCAAGATTTCCAATTTACGTATTTAAGTCAGAATAAGGCTGCGGATGACTTTGGTCTATTATTCAATCGACTGACGCATCGCCCTTTCTTCTTAAATTTATTAATGTTTGTTTTAAAAATCCGTGGTAATTGGAGTGATGGTACGATAAATTATACAAATGGTACGCGTGCATTACGAGATGGAGATGGATTTTTATGGCAGTTATTCTATGGTAGTAATAATAGCTTCTTCATTTATATCTCACAGATGATATATGTAGTTATTTTATTTGGGATGGTATATTATATTTATAAGAGAAGAAAAGAATATATAACATCGTGTTTCTTATTCCAAATTATTATTTTTGGAGTATTTATGTTCCATTTAATTTGGGAAGCTAAACCGCGTTATGTTTATGCATGGATGCCAATTATTTTTATCTTAGGAGCAAAAGGTCTAATATTGTTTGCTGAAAGATATGAAACAACGATTTTTGATAAATATAAGAAAAAATTATATATAGCATTTGCTATAGTATTCTCACTACAAATAGGAAGTGATAGCTTCTTACGACCATCATATTCAATGAATTTAGACTATGATTCTCGTGTTATCAATGGAATAAGTATTTATGCAACAGATAACTATCTTCGAGATGGAATTGTTCGTGTGAATAGGGATACAGAAGTAGAGCAAACATTTAAAGCTACACGTAGTTTCAACTATGTTAGAGGATATATATCATCTTATGATGAAAAAAATAATTCAAAATATAAAGTTGAAATTATAGATAAGAAAGATAATAAAGTAGTGCGTAAGCATGAGTTTATATATAGAGAATTATATTGGGAAATTCCGCTTCAGACTTATACACTTCGTTGGTATTTTGATGACCTTCCAGCAGGGGATTATAGTGTAAGATTCTCACAAATAGAAAGTGATAACAACGGAAGTATCGTAATATCAAGTGTTCCTAACGAAATGATAGATATGTATACCGCAGGAAAGCTTTATATCAATGGGGCAGATCAAAATAGAAAAGATTTATCACTGCAAATAGGACATCGTTATCAAAAATTATGGTGGTATTAATATAAAGACGATAGGGGAAATGATAAAATAAAAATTTTAATTGTTAAAGGGGATAAAACTGTGATATAATAAACTTATACAGATAAGGAGGTATATAGTTATGGTAAATATTTATGACAAAGCAAATGAATTTGAAAGAGCATTAAGGGAAAGTGACGAATATAAAGCTTCAGTAGCAGCCTCAGAAGGACTTTATTCAGATGAAGAAGCTAATTCATTGTATACAGAGTTTGTAGGTAAACAAAAAGAATTAATGGAAAGTTCACAAACAGGAGCCCAACCAACAGAAGAAGAATTAAAAGTATTTGAAGAAATTCAACAAAAATTGATGGAAAATGCTAAATTTTTAGAATTTGTACAAACTCAACAAAAATTACAATTTTTAATTGAAGATTTGAATAAAATAATGTACAAACCATTAGATGAGCTTTTCGAAAAATATGGAAATAAATAATAATAATAAAGTCTAGATAGTGTAAAGTCTATCTAGGCTTTATTTATATACATTTAATATTTTATTTAGTCTTATTTTTTTCTATATAATCTATTAATTCAATAGTAAGATCATATTTTGTAAATGGAGTTATTAAATAAATTCCTTTGAAGTATTTTAATGAGACATCAAGTAGTTTTTTACTTTCTTCTAAAGCTACTTTTTGACAAAGTGCTTTATCATCCTTTACCTTTTCTAGTTTGGTTAAAAAATCTTCTGACAATTTGATTCCTGGGACTTCATTATGTAGGAAGATAGCATTATTATAACTAGTAATAGGCATAATTCCTAAGAAGAACGGTGTATCAGGATAATCAGCGACAAACTCTGCTAATTGTACAATTTTATCTGATTCAAAAACAGGTTGAGTAATAAAGTAATCAGCACCGGACTTAATTTTTTTCTCAACTAATCGTTTTGTTTTTGATAAATCTCGAACATTTGGATTATATGCCGCAGCAACTGTAAAGTTGGTAGCTTTCTTAAGTGATGCACCATTGTATCCAAGGCCGTCGTTAAGTTGTTTAATAAAGGGTATTAATTTAAGGCTAGTTACATCATATACGCTAGTAGCCCCAGGGAAATCTCCCAGCTTACTTGGATCACCTGTAATGGCAAGTATATTATTGATACCAAGAAGATCAAATCCCATAAGTCGAGACTGTAAGCCGATAAGGTTATGATCCCGACATGTCAAATGTAGTAAGGTAGGTGTAGTAATATGCTCTTTTAATAAAGCAGCTGTAGCTAAATTACAAATTCTAGTACTTGCTAAAGAATTATCTGCCAAAGTTATAGCTTCAATATTTTTCTTATCTATAGCTTTTGCCCCTTCAATAAACTTATCTATATTTAGATGTTTTGGTGGATCTAATTCGGCAATTATAGTGACCTGTTTTTTTGCTTTATCTACAATTGTAGGATTATTACTTGCTACTCGAATAAGCTCTTCTTCTGCAGGAAGAGGAGTGATTATTTTTCTTCTTATCGGTTTTAGATTTTTAATACCTCGTTTTATCGCACGGATATGCTCAGGGGTAGTACCACAACAACCACCAATTAATCTGATACCTTCTTCAACTAATAGCTTAGCACTTTGTTCAAAGTATGCAGAATTTTTTCTAAAACGATATTCGTTACCATGTGTGGTTTGAGTTAATTGTAATAAACTGGCGTTAGGATAAGCTGATAAATAACTTTGAGCGAACAAAGGAACTTGTTTTAGACTCTTTATCATATGATATGGACCCAAATGGCAATTTAGTCCAACAACATCAGCACCTAAATTAACAAGAGTACTTAAGGCATCTGTTACTTTTTCACCATTTTGAGTAATACCTGCTTCTAATAATGAAATATTAGTGATAATTGGTAGGTTAGTTAGCTTTCTTGCTTCAGTTAATACTGCACGAATTTCTTCTTGATCATAATATGTTTCAAACAATAATGCATCGATTTTATCGGTTGATAAAAGTACTTTTACTTGATTAAGTGTTTCCTTGACAATAGTTTCTAGCGTTAGCTCGCATTCGCGAAGACCACGAATTGCACCGATAGTACCGAAAACAATAGTGTCTTGCCCAGCAGCCTTACGTGCTATTTCAGCCGCTCTAATATTAATTTCTTCAAATTTATCTTCATAACCATAAGTTTTTAATTGACATTTTTTGGCAGCATAGGTATTTGTTTGAATAATATCAGCCCCTGCTTCAATATAAGCTCTATGGATTTTCTCTACAGAATCTGGATTAGAAATATTATTATATTCATGACAACTTTCTAAGCCGTTACCATAGAGAGCTGTACCCATAGCTCCGTCAGCTACGAGTACATCTTTTTCTAATCTCTCTAATAAATTTCTCATATAAACCCTCCTATTTAGCGGAAAGTTCATTTCTTATTTCTTTAGTTACCTCAACTAAAACTTCTAATGCTTCAATTGTTTCTTTTTCTGCACGAGTTTTTAATCCACAATCAGGGTTAATCCAGAATTGTTCTTTAGATAATTTTTGAAGAGGGCGTAGAATATTAGTACGGATTTCTTCTTTAGTTGGCACGCGAGGTGAGTGGATATCATAAACTCCAAGACCGATACCTAAAGGATAAATTGCTGTTTCGAATGCAGAGATTAATTCCCCGTGGCTTCTACTAGTTTCGATAGAAATAACATCAGCATCTAAAGCTCGGATAGAATCAATTATTTCGTCGAAATTAGAATAACACATATGTGTATGAATTTGTGTCTCATCTTTTACTGATGAAGTAGCTAAACGGAATGAGAATACTGCTTCTTCAAGATATTGTTCTTTCTTATTATCTCTTAAAGGTAATCCTTCGCGAATAGCAGGTTCATCAACTTGGATAATTGAAATTCCAGCTTTTTCTAGAAGATCAATTTCATTTTTAAGAGCAATAGCTATTTGATTGAAAATTTCTGCTTTAGAAATATCAGTTCTTTCAAATGACCAGTTTAGTATCGTAACTGGTCCAGTTAACATACCTTTTACAGGACGATTAGTTAGACTTTGAGCATAGGCAGTTTCTTTAACAGTTACAGCTTCAACATGTTTCACATCTCCATAAATGATTGGTGGTTTTACTCCACGAGAACCATACGATTGAACCCAACCAAATTTTGTAGAAGCAAATCCTGCAAAACGTTGTCCAAAGAACTCAACCATATCTGTACGTTCAAATTCACCATGAACCAATACATCGATATCAAGATCTTCTTGAATTTTTATCCAACGTGCAATTTCTTCTTCAATAAATTTTTCATACTCTTCATTAGATAATTCTCCTTTTTTCCATAATGCACGTTGAAGACGTACTTGTTTAGATTGAGGGAATGATCCAATAGTAGTTGTTGGTAATAATGGTAAATTGAATTTTTTATTTTGGACTTCACGACGAACTTTATAATCAGATAGGCGAGTCGAACGAACGTTATCGATTGATTCTAATTCAAGGTTTCTGAAATTAGCTGCTTGTAACTTGTTAAAATCATTAACATGTTTCTCATAGGCTGCATCTTCTTTACCATCTAATTTATTTGCTAGCAAGTTAAGTTCTACTAGTTTTTGATCAGCAAAGGCTAAACCATTTAGTAAAGTTTCTTCTAATTCTGTTTCATTTTTTGTTGTAACTGGAACATGCAGAAGTGAACAAGAAGGTTGGATTACTAATTCAGCAACATTTGATTTAAGCTCTTCTAATAATGCAGAACTATCTACGAAGTCATTACTCCAAACATTACGTCCATCAACAACCCCAGCAAAAACTTCTTTGTCTTTGAATAAACCAGCTTTTATATTAGCTAGATTTTCTTCTCTACCGTGAACAAAATCTAACCCAAAGGCAACAGGTAAATCTACAAGTTCTTTGGCTTCAATTAGAGCTTCAAAATAAGTTTGAAAGATGAATTTAGCATTTACTTCATTATTGAAATGGTTATAAACTTTATGAGCCAGCTCTATGTAGTTTCTTCCTTCATCAGTAACAAAAATAGGCTCATCTACTTGTATGTATGATGCTCCAGCATCAACTAATTCTTTGAATACTTGTGTGTAAAGTGGAACTAATTTATCTACAGCTTTTCTAAGTTCGCCTTCGTCTAATCCACCTGATAAAGCAACATATGTAATAGGTCCAGTAATAACTGGTTTTGCTTTATCTCCTACGATTTCTTTTGCTTCTTTGTATAAATCAAGAAGATGAGTATTATTTAATTTAGGGTTAACGTCTTTCCATTCTGGCACGATATAGTGATAATTTGTATTAAACCATTTTTTCAATGCAGATGCAACATTATCTTTGTTACCACGAGCGATATCAAAGAACAAGTCTACATCGATTTCTCTTCCTTTAAAACGTTTTGGAATAATGTTGAATTGAACTGATAAATCTAAAATATGATCATATAGTGAAAAATCACCAACTGGAATTAAATCTAAACCTGCATCAAATTGTTTTTTGATAAATTCGCGACGTAACTTTCCAACTTCCTCAAATAGTTCATTTTGGCGAACATTACGAGTCCAATATCCTTCTATCAATTTTTTCCATTCTCTTTTTTCTCCTAAACGTGGATAACCTAAACTTGAAATTTTTGTCATTAAACTTTCCTCCTGAAATTTAAAAATTTTGTATATGTTATAGAATTATAAAAATAAAAACGCCCTTAAACAATAATCTAATATTGTCTAAGGACGTGCGTTTTATACGTGGTACCACCTTATTTTATGGAACAGTCTAAAATTATTTAACTCTTTCCACCTCATTAAAATTTTAACGCTGTTTTGTGCGTAATTATCTAACTATCGCTCGATAATTAAAACTCAAAGACCATATTCAAAAAAATTCATTAATCTCTTTTCAGCAACTGAGACTCTCTGGTGTAAATCCTTTTTTCTACTCATCTTTTCATAGTTATTATATTAATTTGTATAAAATATTTTTTATTCAGTCTTAAATACGACAAAAGGGTAGTAACACAAGGGACGAAATGACCGTGTTACCACCCAATTTTATAATCTTAAATAAACTTTAATTTTACCTCTACGATTGTTAACGGTAATCAACCGAAACTAACTCATTACTACTCATTAGTTTAGCTCTGTGACCATTTACAATATACTCAAATCCTTTTTTTCACCAACCAAAAGGTCTCTAACAATTAAGTAATATTGCTCTTCACTTCATCGCTTTTAAAACTGTTAAGGGAATATTAACATAAGATTTTTTTTTTGTCAATATTTCTTAGTAAAAAAATTAAAACTTTTTTCGGAATTGTCAGAAATCTAAGGAAGATCATATATATTAATACATTTTAAAGATAATATTTTAATAATAACTATTTAAGAAATATTTTAATAATAACTATTTAAGAAATATTTTAACTTTTACTAATAGTTAGTTAATATCCATAAGGTATACTGTATTCATCAAACAAAAAGTTTTGATAATAAAGTATCAATAAGAGGAGAAAAATACAAATGAAAAATAACTTTATTAAATCAGAGAATTTTACAAAATGGGCAATCAGAAAAGTTAGTGTTGGTGTGGTGTCAGCTGCAATTGCTAGCGGAATTTTTATAGTTGTTGGCAGTGGAGAAGCTCATGCGAGTGATTTACAAGATAAAGCTCCTGTAGTTCAAAATGTAGAAAATAAACAAGTAGATGATGCAACTGAATCTAAAGTAATTGAAAACAAAGTAAATACTGTAGGAAAAGAAACAAAACAAGTTGAGAAAAGTACAGTTGAAGCAAAAAATGTTGTAAGTGCTGAGAAACAACCTGAAGTAAAATCAGAAAAAGAAGTAAGTATTGAATCAAAAGAAACTGATGTGAATAATTTAATAAAACAGGCAAAGGATGTAGCAGAACCACAAACAACTCCAGTTGAAGTTAAAAAAGCAGTAATGGAGAATACAAAAGATACAGTAGATGTACCAGCTAAATACTTAGATAAAGCAAACTTCCCAGGACCATTCACAGCAGGAGTAAACCAAGTAATTCCTTATGAATTCTTCGGTGGAGATGGAATGTTAACAAGATTAATCTTAAAATCATCAGA
>NZ_JAPWBZ010000009.1:0-63098 GCF_041433685.1 Gemella sp. 27098_8_92 | reverse complement strand
ATTTCTTCAAAGATGGTAAGAAGTATACAGGTTGGGGAAAAGATAATGCCGGAGAACACTACTATGTAAATGGAAAATATGCAAATGGCCAATACAACGGTAAAAATTATGTAAATGGAAAAGAAGGAAATCCAAATGGATATGTAAATAATTTATTTTACAGCAATAATAAATTAGCGAATAGTTGGCATGATGATGGAAGCGACTGGTATTTCTTTAAAGATGGAAGAAAATATACAGGTTGGGGAATAGATGGAAACGGAGAACGTTACTATGTAAATGGAAAATATGCGAATGGTAAATACAATGGTAAAAACTATGTAAATGGTGAAGAAAAAGAAGGTAATGTTTACTCTGGTTACTATAAAGTAGTATCACTATATATTCCGGTATATGATGCGAACGGAAATATTTTATCACATGTATCTAAAGATACAATTTTATTTAGAGATAATAGAGCTAGCGTTGGAGGAAGAATTCCAGTTCAAGTAGCAGGATTAACAGGATATGTGAATCCATCACAAGTTCAAGAGGTAAATTCTAGTACTACATTTATTCCAGATTATGTTAGTGATGGTAAATATGTTTATCATAGATATTCACAATATAGTAAGGTAATGGTTGCATATCATAATTCTAATATGGTAGTAGGAAAATCTTATTACTCAGCAGATGGAATTGATTTTGGAACTTTCAAATTGGATCATCCATTCCAATTTAGCAACTTAAGATCAAAAACAAATTATACAGCAGCAGATTTAGATAGATTATATAGCTTAATGGGAGCTGGCGATAGTAGATTAGCAGGTAAAGGTGCTACATTTAAGGCTGCTGAAGAAAAGTATGGTGTTAATGCATTGTATCTAGTAGCACATAGTGCTTTAGAAAGTGCGTGGGGAAGAAGCAAAATTGCTAGAGATAAAAATAATTTCTTTGGTATTTCAGCTTATGATAATAATCCATATAATGCAGCAACTAAATTTGACAATGTTGATGCTGGTATTTTAGGTGCAGCACGTTGGATTAATGAAAAATATTTATCAAAATCAACATATCCTGCACATGGAGCTTACCTAGGAAATAAAGCAGGAGGGATGAATGTTAACTACGCAACAGCACCGTATTGGGGAGAATCAATAGCTAGTATAATGTTTTCAGCTAATGAAAAATTAGGTAGAAAAGATGGATAATACAAGTTTAGCTAGATTAGATTTAATCTAGCTTGCTTTTTGATGAGGTGAAAAGAATGTTAGTATCGGTGGTAGTCGGTCTTCTGAATGAAGAAAAATTTCTTCCTAGATTGATAGAAGATTTTAAAAATCAAACTTATCCCCACAATAAAATAGAGTTAATATTTATTGATGGAATGTCGAAGGACACTAGCTGGCAGATATTAGAGGATTTTAAACAAAGTAATCATGATTTTTATAATGTAGTTCTGTTGAAAAATCCTAAGGTTATTTTATCTGCAGGAATGAATGTTGGTATAAAAGCAGCAAATGGTGAGTGTATTTTGAAGGTAGATTGTCATTCACATATTACAGATAACTTCATAGAGAATAATGTAAAAGTTATAGAAGAAGGAGAGTATGTGTGTGGAGGGCCTAGACCTAATATTATAGAAAATGAGGATAATCTTAGCAAAACATTACTTTTAGTCGAAGAAAATATATTTGGTAGTGGAATAGCTAATTATAGAAAAGAAACTTCTAAAAGGTATGTAAATTCTGTTTTTCAGGGAATGTATAGAAAAAAAGTTTTTGAAAAGGTAGGATTATTAGACGAGAAGGTTGGGCGTGTAGAAGACAATGAACTGCACTATCGTATAAGAAAAAATGGGTATAAAATACGATATAGCAATAATATAGTATCTTATCAATATACCCGACCAACAATAAAGAGGATGCTGAAGCAAAAATATTCTAATGGTTATTGGATAGGAAAAGTTAGTCATGTCTATCCAAAAGCTTTTTCGATTTTTCATTTTATTCCATTAATTTTCGTATTGGCAATTATTTTTAGCTTAATAGTGATTCCTATTACTAAACTGTTTATATTATTATTAAGTGGAGCATATTTATTATTTACTTTCATAATTACATTAATAACGATTATAAATAATAAGTTTAATATTACTTTATTATTGGTGCCGATACTATTATTTTTAGTCCATACCTATTATGGAGTAGGAACATTAGTAGGATTGATAAAAGGATTCAACTGGAAGAAAACATATTATAAATAATAAAAAAGAGAGATAAGGAATTGTAACCTATCTCTCTTTTAATTGTAATTAACTTGTAACGTAGTATACAAGGGAAAGATGGTATAATATAAGATGCATTGATAGAGAAAAAACAATAGTTCGAGTAGGAGATAGAGAATTTATGAGAAACAATATAAAAATAGGAATAGGAGCACTAGCAGTTTTAGCAACACCATTTGCAGTAGGAGAAGTTTCTGGAAATGAAGCACAAGCAGAATATAAAGGACAATTATTTTATAATTCAAATAAATTAGCGAACTGGTGGTATGATGACGGAAGTGACTGGTATTTCTTCAAAGATGGTAAGAAGTATACAGGTTGGGGAAAAGATAATTCCGGAGAACACTACTATGTAAATGGAAAATACGCAAATGGCCAATATAACGGTAAAAATTATGTAAATGGAAAAGAAGAAAGTGTAAAAGAAGGCTACTCAAATAACCTATTTTACAGTAACAACCGTTTAGCAAACTGGTGGTATGATGATGGAAGTGACTGGTATTTCTTCAAAGATGGTAAAAAATATACAGGTTGGGGAAAAGATAATGCTGGAGAACACTACTATGTAAATGGAAAATATGCAAATGGCCAATACAACGGTAAAAATTATGTAAACGGGAAAGAAGAAAGTGTAAAAGAGGGATACTCAAATAACCTATTTTACAGTAACAACCGTTTAGCGAACTGGTGGCATGATGACGGAAGCGACTGGTATTTCTTCAAAGATGGTAAGAAGTATACAGGTTGGGGAAAAGATAATGCCGGAGAACACTACTATGTAAATGGAAAATATGCAAATGGCCAATACAACGGTAAGAATTATGTAAACGGGAAAGAAGAAAGTGTAAAAGAGGGCTACTCAAATAACCTATTTTACAGTAACAACCGTTTAGCGAACTGGTGGCATGATGACGGAAGCGACTGGTATTTCTTCAAAGATGGTAAGAAGTATACAGGTTGGGGGAAAGACAATGCTGGAGAACATTACTATGTAAATGGAAAATATGCAAATGGCCAATACAACGGTAAGAATTATGTAAACGGGAAAGAAGAAAGTGTAAAAGAGGGCTACTCAAATAACCTATTTTACAGCAATAATAAATTAGCGAATAGTTGGCATGATGATGGAAGCGACTGGTATTTCTTTAAAGATGGAAGAAAATATACAGGTTGGGGAATAGATGGGAACGGAGAACGTTACTATGTAAATGGAAAATATGCGAATGGTAAATACAATGGTAAAAACTATGTAAATGGTGAAGAAAAACAATATGAAGGATCACTAGAGAGTATTTTAAACATTGCCCGTAATTATCTTGGGGTACAATCAGGAAGTGCAGAACACAAAAAAATAGTTGATGCATATAACTCTGTTGATCCAAAACCTGTAGGGTATACTGCAAAATATTCAGATGATTGGTGTGACATTTTTGTAACTACAGTATTCCAACAAGCAGGACTTAGTGATTTAATAGGTCGTGAATGTGGGGTTCAACGCCATATTGGAATAATGGAGAAAAAAGGAATTTGGAAAGGCATGACTCAACCAAAAGTAGGGGATATAGTAACCTTCGACTGGGACGGTGGTGGTTGGGCAGACCATATCGGTATAGTAGAATCTGTAAATAATGGAGTAATTACTACTATAGAAGGAAATTCAGCCCAGTATTCAGGGGATACAGCACCAACAAAAGTAAATAGAAAAACCTACGCTTGGAATTCTCGCTATATCAAGGGATATGCAAGACCAAATTATTAAAAATTAAGATTTTAAGAGATAAAAGGCGAATTTTGATGATTATCAAGTTCGTCTTTTTTATAATAATTAGAATTTGTTTAAAATTTAAAATCATAGTATAATATAAAAATATTGTAAGAATAAATTTGAAAATTGAGGCGTTAGGAGGTGTACACTATGAAAAAAATTATCGGAGCTACTATTATTTTTAGTTTAGTCTTTAGTATCTCTGCAGAGGTAAAAGCAGAATGGTTAAAAGACCAACAAGGTAAATGGGTTTACTATGAAAATATATCGAATCAACTGAGCTATGGTAATAACAAACTAGTTGTACAACCTATAAAACTTCCTCAATATTATCAGGCGGATGCTCGCTGGGGGAATAAAAGATATGGTATATCTAATTTGAGAATTACTGGTTGTGTACCAACATCATTGGCGATGGTTATTTCGGGGCTTGTAAAAGATGTTACTCCTGTTCAGGTTGCGGACTACATTTACGATACAACGTTGGAAATGAATACCACATTTATGGGGACATCAAGTATAGGAGCATGCGATGCAATTACCTACTGGGGGTTGAGATATCAAGTGATAGCCTCAAAGGAAGATTTAATAGCCGCTCTTAAAGATGGTAAGATAGTTTATGGTGCAGTTGGGCATGGTCTTTTTGTTAAGGGGTATAGCACCCATGCGATAATACTGAGTGGATATGACCATGGTAAAACAAAAGCGATAGATCCGGATAATATGGAAAAAACAAATCGTTGGTATAGTGTTGACGATATTTGGAATGAACGTAGTCTAGAATTAGAGGATAATGCCGTAGGTGGTCCTTTTATGGCAGTTTATAAATAGAAATTAATAAAAAGCTTAAGATAATATTGTACCGGCCCTAAAAAGTTAGACTTTTTGAGGATGATTAATTATTCTAAGCTTTTTATTATATTAATTGTAGTTATAAAATGCTTTATTCATCAAATCCGTTTGGATGTTTACTTTGCCAACGCCATGAGTCCTCACACATGCGTTTAACATCATATAAAGCTTCCCAACCAAGCTCCTCTTTTGCTTTTGTAGCATCAGCATAACATGCAGCGATATCCCCTGCACGACGTGGTCCGATAACATAAGGTAAGTCACGTCCAACAGCAGCTGAAGCACTCTTAATTATATCTAGAACAGAGTAACCTATACCTGTACCTAGATTATACTTAGTAAGGCCACTACCTTTCTCTAATTTTTTAAGTGCAGCTACATGTCCACGTGCTAAGTCTACTACGTGAATATAGTCACGTACCCCTGTTCCATCGTGAGTATCGAAGTCATTACCAAAAACATTAACTTTTTCTAATTTTCCAACAGCAACTTGCATAACATAAGGAAGTAGGTTGTTAGGAATTCCTTTAGGATCTTCACCTAAATCTCCACTTTCATGTGCTCCGATTGGATTGAAGTAACGTAAAAGAACGATATTCCACTCGTTATCGGCTTTATAAATATCACCTAGAATTTCTTCTAGCATTAGTTTAGTACGTCCATAAGGGTTAGTTACTGATAATGGGAAGTCCTCTTTAATAGGAAGTGCATGAGGATCTCCATATACTGTTGCAGAAGAACTGAATATAATATTTTTACAATTATTTTTTTCCATAACTCGACAAAGAGTAGTAGATCCTGCAATATTATTATCATAATATTTAAGAGGTAGTTGGCATGATTCTCCAACCGCTTTTAATCCGGCGAAGTGAATTACTCCAAAAATATTTTGTTCTTTTTCAAAAACCTCATTTAATTTTTCTTCGTCACGAACATCAACTTCATAAAAAGTTACTTTTTTTCCTGTAACACGTTCTACTACTTCTAAACTTTTTTCACTAGCGTTGTATAAATTATCTACAACAACTACTTCATTTCCATTATTTAATAATTCAATACAAGTGTGAGAACCGATAAATCCAGCTCCCCCTGTTACTAAGATTTTAGTCATATCAATTTTACTCTCGTAAATACGAGTCCTTTCTATGATTTATATTTATAATTTTAAAGGAAGGAGGGATAAGTGTCAATGAAAAAGTGGGAAAGGGAATAAAGATATACAGGATACTAGCATTTTCATTATCTCATTTCAGTTTACAAACTTTATTAAGTATAGTAAAATCTAGTAGTAAATAATAGTGGTTATTTTAGGAGATAGATTAATGAGAAAAAATATGAAATTAGGAGTTGGATTGCTAACAGTTTTGGCAACTCCAATAGTTATAAATACAATTGATAGTAATGAAGCACAAGCAGAATATAAAGGGCAATTATTTTATAATTCAAATAAATTAGCAAATTGGTGGTATGATGATGGCCAAGATTGGTACTTCTTTAAGGATGGCAAAAAACATACAGGATTAGCAAGTGATAATTCAGGGCAAAAATACTTTGTAAATGGAAAATATGCAAACTGGTGGTATGATGATGGTCAGGATTGGTACTTTTTTAAAGATGGTAAGAAGTATACAGGTTGGGGCAAAGACAATGCTGGAGAACATTACTATGTAAATGGAAAATATGCAAGCGGGGTATTTGAAGGAAGAACGTATAAAGACGGAAAAGAAGAAAAAGCAACTAACAGTACACCGGTAAGAGGATATAATAAAGGTTTATACTATGTAGACAGTAAACTTGCAAACTGGTGGTATGATGATGGCCAAGATTGGTACTTCTTCAAAGATGGAAAAAAACACACGGGATTAGCAAGTGATAATTCAGGACAGAAATACTTTGTAAACGGGAAATATGCAAATGGTTTGTATAATAGTAAAAATTATATAGACGGTAAAGAAATAAAAGTTATAGAAAATGGTTATTCAGAAGGTATCTTTTTTGCAAACAGTAAACCAGCAAACTGGTGGTATGATGATGGTCGAGATTGGTATTTCTTCAAAGAAGGTAAAAAGTATACTGGTTGGGGAAAAGATAATGCAGGAGAGCATTATTTTGTCAATGGAAAATATGCAAATGGTCAATATAATAGTAAGAACTATGTTAATGGAAAAATTTCTGCAAACACCCAACCTCTTAATATGCCTCAATATTATCAAGGTGATTTTCGTTGGGGAAATAAATACTATGGACTTTCAACTATGAGAAATACAGGATGTGTACCAACATCGTTAGCTATAGCCTTTTCAGGTTTAGGAAAACAAGTTAAACCTACTGATGTAGCAGATGTAATTTATTATAATACTAATGAGTTTAACAAACGAGAAATAGGTACTTCAGGTAGAGGAGCAGCTTATGCAATTCGTCATTATGGATTTAACTATAGTGTGATTCAATCAAAAGAACAATTAGTTCAAGCATTGCAAAGTGGTCGTCCAGTATTTGCAGCGATGGCGAATGGTTATTTTGTAAAAGGAAATTATTATACTCATGCAGTAATTTTAAGTGGTTATCAAAATGGGAAAACAAAAGCAATGGATCCAAATAATGCTTATACTACTGGAAAATGGTATGATGTAGATAATATTTGGAATCAACGTAGTTTTGATCCAGCGGATACAGTAATGGGTGGATCATTTATGATGATTGGAAATAACTAATTTAATAAAAACTAGTCTGAAATTTGATGAAAAATATTAGCTAGAAGTTAGAGTTCTTGTTTAACTTTTAGAAAATGACGAAATTAGATTTTAAGACTGGTTTTTATTTATTGTACAAAGTATAGATTTAACGTACCTTTTCCATTTCGGTTGTTGCTAAATAAGGGTAAAATTGGTATACTATAGAGTATAGAACTTGTAGAGCGAAGGAGTGTGCTAAATTTATGGTATATAACCACAGAGTTATTGAGAGAAAATGGCAAAAATATTGGGATGAAAATAAAACATTTAAGACATTAGATGATCATACTAAAGAGAAATTTTATGCATTAGATATGTTCCCTTATCCATCTGGAGCAGGGCTTCACGTAGGGCACCCAGAAGGATATACAGCGACTGATATCTTAAGTCGTTATAAAAGAGCAAACGGATATAATGTTCTTCATCCAATGGGGTGGGATGCATTTGGATTGCCTGCTGAACAATATGCACTAGATACAGGAAATGATCCGAGAGAATTTACAAAACAAAATATTGATACGTTCCGTCGTCAAATTAAAGAGCTAGGATTTTCTTATGATTGGGATCGTGAGGTAAATACAACGGATCCTAATTATTATAAATGGACACAATGGATTTTTAAAAAGCTTTATGAAAAAGGGCTTGCTTATGTTGATGAAGTGCCTGTAAACTGGTGCCCTGCATTAGGCACAGTGCTTTCTAATGAAGAGGTTATCGATGGTAAGTCAGAGCGTGGTGGACACCCTGTTGAGCGTCGCCCAATGCGTCAATGGGTACTTAAAATTACTGATTATGCAGAACAACTATTGCAAGACTTAGATATTCTTGATTGGCCTGAAAGCCTTAAAGCAATGCAACGCAACTGGATTGGGAAATCTGTTGGTGCGGAGATTGACTTCAAAATAGAAGGAACAGATGAAAGTTTCACAGTATTTACTACACGTGCTGATACTGTTTTTGGAGTATCTTACTGTGTACTTGCACCTGAACATAAACTTGTTGAAAAAATTGTTACTGAGGGACAAAAAGCTGCAGTAGATGAGTATTTAGATATTGTTAAACGTAAATCTGACCTTGAAAGAACGGATCTTAATAAAGATAAAACTGGTGTTTTTACGGGGGCTTATGCAATTAATCCTGTAAATGGTGAAAAAGTAGAGCTTTGGATTGCAGATTATGTACTTGCTTCTTATGGAACGGGTGCGGTTATGGCTGTTCCTGCACATGATGAGCGTGACTTTGAGTTTGCGACTAAATTTAATCTAGAGATTACACCTGTTATTGAGGATAATGGTGAAGTAGTAGTGCCGTTCTATGGTGATGGGCTACACATCAATTCTGGATTTATTAATGGGCTTAATAATGAAGATGCAATTGCAAAAGTTATTGAATTTTTAGAAGAAAATAATGTTGGACGTAGTAAAGTTACATATAAACTACGTGATTGGCTATTCTCAAGACAACGTTATTGGGGAGAACCTATTCCGATTATCCACTGGGAAGATGGGACTATGACAACGGTACCTGATAGCGAACTTCCACTATTACTTCCTGAAACTGATAATATCAAACCTTCAGGAACAGGGGAATCACCACTTGCGAATATCGAAGAGTGGTTGAATGTAGTTGATCCTGAAACTGGTAAAAAAGGTAAACGTGAAACTAACACAATGCCTCAATGGGCTGGTTCTTGTTGGTACTACCTACGTTATATCGATCCACACAATGATGAAATGTTCGCGGATCCAGAAAAACTAAAATACTGGTTACCAGTAGATGTTTATATTGGTGGAGCGGAGCATGCGGTTCTTCATTTACTATATGCTCGTTTCTGGCATAAAGTTCTTTACGATTTAGGGCTAGTACCGAGTCGTGAGCCATTCCAAAAACTATTCAACCAAGGTATGATTCTTGCTGAAGGAAAAGATGGGCGTCCAGAAAAAATGTCTAAATCTAAAGGTAATGTAGTAAACCCTGATGATATTATCGTATCACATGGTGCTGATACATTACGTGTTTATGAAATGTTTATGGGGCCATTAGACGCATCTATAGCATGGAGTGAAAATGGTCTTGACGGATCACGTCGTTTCTTAGATCGAGTTTACCGTTTATTCGTTGATGAAGAAACAGGAAAAGTAAACGATAAAGTTTTAGATAAAGATAATGCTGAATTAGAAGTTAGCTACAACTATACTGTGAAAAAAGTATCAGAAGATATCGAAGTTCTTGGTTTCAATACTGCAATTTCACAACTTATGGTATTTGTAAATGATTGTTACAAAGCTGAATATATTCCACGTAAATATGCATTAGGATTTATTCAACTACTTGCACCATTTGCACCGCACCTAGCAGAAGAAATGTGGGAAATCTACGGTAATACTGAATCAGTTTCATATGTAGCATGGCCAACATTTGATGAAACAAAACTTGTAAGTGATACAGTAGAAATAGTTGTTCAACTTATGGGTAAAGTTAAAACAAAATTAGACGTTAAAAAAGATTTAACGCCAGCAGAACTAGAGAAAACTGTTCTTGCTAATGAAGAAGTAAAAGTTCTAATTGAAGGTAAACAAGTAATGAAAGTTATCGTTGTGCCTGGAAGATTGGTAAATATCGTAGCAAAATAGGAGAGTAATAATGGAAGAATTAATCTACAATATTGTAAGTGAAATAGTTGAACATAAAGACGAAATCAAAATCGAAAAATTTGTTAAAAATGCGCGAGAGCATTATATACTAACTGTTCATCCAGATGATTGCGGTCGTGTAATTGGGAAAAAAGGAACAGTTATTAATGCAATTCGTACAGTATTAAACTCAACTACATTTAACAAAAAAGTTTATTTAGATTTAGTCGAGTAATATAAATAGATTTTACAATAAAAATCCGAAAGGCTACGAGTTTTTCGGATTTTTTGTAGGATATAGAGATAAATACAATTTTATATAGGAGGATGTATTATGGAAAAAGTTGCTAAAGGGTATGTAATAGAAGATAGTAAAGTAAAAATACTGTTTACAAATAGAACTGTTGATGCGAAAAATTTGGAAGATGTTAAGAGAATTTGTGAGGAATATAATTTTAATTATACTGATTTAATGTATAATACTCAAGTTCATGGTGCAACTGTAAGGATTATAAAGACTATAGATGATAAAGAAAATAACGGAGAAGAAGCCGATGGCTTACTTACTTCTTTAAAAAATGTACCATTGCTTATTTTTACTGCGGATTGTGTACCATTAGTTTTTTATGACGGTGAAAAAAGGGTTGTTGGACTTGCACATGCGGGGTGGCGAGGGACTTATGATAATATAGCCGGGGAAATAGTGGAAATTTTAATAAAAGATTATAAGTGTATAAAAGAAAATATTAAAGTGATAATAGGACCATCGGTATCGGGAGACAACTATGAAGTGTCGTATGAACTTGTAGAAAAATTTGCGGTTTATAATATAGATAATTATTATAAAAAATGTGGAGAGAAGTATTATTTAGATTTGTGGGCTATAAACAAAGGATTGTTAAAATGTGCAGGAATTTTAGAAGAAAATATTACAGTTACTAATTTCTGTACAGTAAAAGATAATAATCAATTCTTCTCGTATCGTTTAGATAATGCTACAACGAAGAGAATAGGAACATTTATACAACTGAAGTAAGGTTATGTATTAAGAAATGAGGTAATAGGGTGGATAAAGATATAAGATTAGTAGAACAAATAGCGACGTTTAAAAGACTTCCGAAAGGGGATGATCGTTGGCGCGTAGCATTCTACTATATTGCAAAAGAATTTTGGGATTTAGAAGAAGTCTTCGTCATAATAGATAAGACACTATATGAAGAGCAAGGATTAAAAATCCCGGTATTTAGAGAATATAAAGAAGCTCAAGGGTTTCAGATTTTTTCAAGTTATAATAAGGCTTATGAGTTTGTGGAAAAGCAAGGTGAGCTATTTGTAACAAAGGATAAAAAGAAACTAATTGGATGTATAAATAAAGAGAACTTCCAAAGAATATTTGTTCCGTTTTTCGCCGAGCAGAAATTCAACTACCTATTAAATGAAGATGAAGGGTTATTTGCTGATACATTTGAAAGACTATTAGCGGTAATGGAAGCAGACGAGGAATATATAGTAGATAAAGAACAAGAGCAATACCTGAAAGAAGGAAATATTCAGAAATTCTTTGCGGATATATGTGAAAAATATATCGTATTGATATAAAGTCTTTGCGGTAAATAACAAACACCAAAAGTTAGATAATATTCAAATAACTTTTGGTGTTTATTACTTTAATTTTTTCTGCTATCTATTACGTAGTTTATAGCGAATACAATAGCGATGCATAATATAACGATATATAGTGTGTAGTCTGTATAGTTCATATTGCCTTTAATATTTACCAAATAACTCTGAATGCTAAATGGTAAAAAGATAGAAACAATAAAACTAATTGTTCTTTCACGCCAAAATATTAAGGTCAGCAAAGTGAATATAATAATTGTAAGGATAAAATAAGCTATTCTAGGCACTTCAATAAAGAAACTTTCTGGTTTTGGAAGTGGATTATAATAGAAGAAAATTATTCCTAAAAGAACAAGAACCAAGGTTATTCCGTTGCGTTCACGTTCTGAACTTTTTATTATATCTTTAATTAGAAGTAGATAACCTGCTACAATCAGCGAAATAAATAACCCTAAAATCATGAGAAGGTTAGCTATATTAAGTTTTTGATTAAGATCAAAATTTATGTTGAATGTATATAAAAACATAAAAATTAGAAATGACACTGCAAAGATAGTAAAATACTTGTTGATTTTCATAAAAAACCTCATTAGAATAAATAATAGATTACATTTATATTGTATCATTATACAATAAGTTCAATATAGAGAAAAAGTTGATTTCTTATATGTTGCAACTAGTTTTCTTTTTATCTATAATAAATATTAGGTATATTATATCATTAAGCCAAAATTTAAACAAGGAGAGGAAAATGTTTCATAATATCCAATATAAGAGAACTCATATCTTGCTTACTATTGTACAAATTATTTTAGTTGGTATGATCTTAGGATGGTACTATTTTTCTGAGAGAAAAATGGGTATGATAAGGAACATTTTTTTAGGAATGTCTACAAGTTTCCTAAGTATTTCACGGTTACTAATATAAGGATGTTACTTGTGATTATGATAGTATTTGCCCTAATTTAGTTGGCGCCAATTATAAAATATAAAAAGTTTATTTTTACTTTTGGTATAAATTTGGCATTAATATTAGGGGTGGGATATATAGCATTAAACTATAATGCGGATAAAGTATTTATCTACTATATTATAATTTTTTGTAGCTTATTTAATTTAACTAGATTTTTACAATTTTTAACGTTAAAATTCAAATAAAAAAACAGGAGAGCAATCTAAAGATAGTAGGGTTGTGCCCCTTTTTTTATTTACAGAAAATATTAAGTTAATTTAAACTCTCCTTTAAACTTTGTTTAAGCTGTTGTTGATAAGATGTAATTGTAAATTAAGAAATTTAATATAAAAAATTAATTAGTCTCATTAATAATTTAAACGTTTAAACAGTTATATTGTGGAGGTACAATAAATGGAAGATAAAAGAAATAATAATTTAGAAAATCATAATATGTCGAGTAATAATACAAATAATGAAGAATTTAATAGATATGATAATCAACAAGAGTTTAAAGATATGAACTATAATGATACTGGGTATACGGATACTGAATATACAGAAGCAGAATATAGAGAATTGGATAAGGAACGATACAGAGATAGTAGCTATGGAGATAGATTTGATAATGATGATCAACAATTACCGCCAAAAGATAATAAAAATTATGGAAAACTATTTTTAACGGTTTTTGCTGCATTCGCCCTTGGTGCAACTAGTGTTTTTGGAGCACAAGCGGTAATGGGTACAGGGAAAGCTTTAACTTCTTCAGTAACAGCGACAAAAGAAGATAAAGATAATCAGCAAACTACGGTTAATGCTATCTCAAAGGCAAAAGATGCTGTTGTATCTATTGTTAACTATCAGAGAGTGTCAAATAACAATTTAGATTCGATTTTAGGAGGTAATTCTTCTAAACGTTCAAAATATGGTTCTAGTAATGACGATTCTAGTGACTCTGGTGATTTAAAACCTGCATCAAGTGGAAGCGGGGTTATTTACAAAAAATCAGGGAATACAGCTTATATTGTAACTAATAATCATGTAGTAAATGGAGCTAAAAAATTATCGGTTATTTTAAGTGATGGAACTAATGTAACAGCAGAGGTAGTGGGTACAGATGTTTGGACTGACCTTGCTGTATTGAAAATCAAAGCTGATAACGTTAAAACAACTATGGATTTCGCAGATAGCGATAAAATAGCTGTAGGGGAAACTGCCTTTGCAATAGGATCGCCATTAGACGTAACTTTATCAAATACGGTAACTAAAGGTATAGTTTCAGCGGTAAATCGCCAAATACCTATGGATATTGATGGTGATGGGGTTAACGATTGGAATCAAACGGTTATCCAAACAGATGCGGCTATTAACCCCGGTAACAGTGGAGGGGCGCTGATTAATAATGAAGGTAAACTTATAGGTATTAATGAATCGAAAATTGCCAAAGCATCAAATAATGTTTCAGCAGAAGGAATTGGTTTCGGTATACCATCTAATGAAGTAAAATTAATAACAGAACAATTGGAGAAATCTGGCAAAGTTATGCGTCCAGCATTAGGTGTGCAACTTGTTTCGGTTAATACGCTAGATAGTGATACTGTACAATCTCAATTAAACTTTAATGGAAAACAAGGTGTTGTTATTCGTTCGGTTGAAAGCAATACTCCAGCAGCGCAAGCAGGTCTAGAGAAGTATGATATTATTACTAAAATAAATGGCCAAGAAATAAAAGATGTTGCATCGGTAAGAAAATACTTATTTGAAAAAACGAAAATAGGGGATACTATTAAAGTAACATATTATAGAAATGGGAAAGAGCGTACAGCTAATGTAGTAGTTCAGGCATTGAATACAAGATAGTAATAAATATCAGTAAAGAGATACATGCTCTCTCTATTATGTTTGATAAATGTTTGAAAATCTAGGTTTGTTAATAGGGGAACATTATATTATCAATGAATTTATTTGTATAATAGAATTTTAAGAATGATAAAATGTTGGAAATATAGTTTGATTGACTTGTGAAATTTGCAAAAATATATAAAACGTGATATGATTAGTTTGTTAAATTTTAGAAGTATAGGTGAATAATATATGAAAAAAGTAAGAAAAGCAATAATACCAGCTGCTGGGTATGGAACAAGATTTTTACCAGCAACTAAAGCATTACCAAAAGAAATGCTACCAATAATTGATACACCTACTATTCAATATATAGTAGAAGAGGCGGTAAAAGCTGGGATTGAAGATATAATAATTGTAACAGGAAAACAAAAAAGAGCGATTGAAGATCATTTTGATAGAAACGTAGAATTAGAAGTAGAGTTAGAAAATAAAGGAAAATTAGAAATGTTGGAAAAAGTAAAATATCCAACAACATTAGCTAATATCCACTATGTTCGTCAGAAAGAAATGGCAGGATTAGGAGATGCAATTCTAACTGCACGTAGCTTTATAGGTGATGAGCCATTCGCTGTTTTACTTGGGGATGATATTGTAATTAATGATGAAAAACCGGCGATAAAACAACTTATAGACGAGAGTGAACGCACAGGGTGCTCTGTTATTGGGGTTCAAACTGTTCCCGAAAATCAGACACATCGTTATGGGGTTATAGCTCCTAAAGGACAAGACGGGAAACTTTACGAAGTAGAAACTTTTGTAGAAAAACCTGCTCCAGGTACAGCGCCATCGAACTTAGCTATTATGGGGCGTTATGTTCTTAATCCGGGAATTTTCAAACATTTAGCTAAAAAACAAGTTGGTGTCGGAGGAGAAGTTCAACTCACAGATGCTATTCAAATGTTAAACGAAGAAGAAAATGTTTATGCTTATGACTTTGAAGGTAAACGTTACGATGTAGGCGAAACTATTGGATTTGTTAAAACTACTATTGACTTTGCGCTAAAAAGTGATTTGAAAGATGAGCTAGTACCTTACTTGAAAGAAAAATTAGCGGAATTAGAATAATAAACATTAAAAACAGCTTTTGGAAATATAACAAAAGCTGTTTCTTTTTTAAATAGTGCCTACAAAAATATTGCAGGCACTGTTTTTCTATTTATAATCATTTTTTGAATCTGGTTTTGATTCTTTATCTTTGTTAAATTTTCCTATGGATGAAGTGCTATATTAGATAGAATTTTTAAGATGTCCACCATTTTTGATACCATTTGTTTTAAAACTGTTATATGCTTCATGGCTACGTGTATCAACGAATTTATACTTGCTACTCCCTAAATTTTTTGTGAAATTATCTAAAGAAATAGTGTTACTTTCCTTTTTTCCGCCTTGACTTGTATTGACATCTTTTGTAGAACACCCACTTAACACAAGACAGGAAGCAAGAAAAATTGCTCCTATTTTTTAAAAAGTTTTTCATTGTAATTTATGTGATAACCTGCCATGTTCCTCCTGTATTTTATCCAATTAATATTATAAATTATATTATTAAAAATGTAAATATAGATAGGAGGGTTACTCTAGTGAAGTAATAATTTAAAGATTGAACTATAAAACCTACATTATCAGTTTTATAGCGCTTAAGTGATAATATATTTCAATTAAAATCAAATTTTTTAAATACCAAAATAATATTATTCTCGATGTTAAAGCATTGAATTTATAATATTGACGTTATTTTTTGGCAACTAAGAAATGGAACTAAAAAAAGAAAACTATAATTTTTTTAAAAAAACCTTTGCAAAAAAAGTAGAACTGTTATACAATAAATATAGTAGAAGTTTTAGACTACTGCTTGTAAATAATTTCTGAAGAAAGGAGGAACAAAAATGATAGAGTTTGATGTTGAAAAAATACATATTCCGTTAAAACAACACGTAGGTGGACCATGTCAAGCTATTGTTAATGTGGGGGACCATGTTAAACGTGGACAACTTGTTGCTGTACCAGCTGGACTAGGAGCTAATATTCATGCTAGTTTGTCAGGGGTTGTTGAAGAAATAACTGAAATGGATATAGTTGTGAAACTAGATAAAGAACAAACAGATGATTACGTGAGATTAGAGAAAACAGATGATTATCTTCAGAAAATTAAAGATGCTGGTATCGTAGGTGTTGGTGGAGCAGGATTCCCAACTGGAATCAAATTCTCTACAAAAATTCCTGGAGGATATGTTATTGCTAATGCGGCTGAATGTGAACCTATTTTAGGACATAATGTTAAATTCATGGAAGAACATCCAGAGGTTGTTGTTCGTGGTTTAAAATATATTATGGAATTAACTGATGCTAAAGAAGGATATATTGCTATTAAAACAAAATATCGTAAAGCATTATTAGCATTAGGTAAAGCATGTAAAGATGAGCCGAACATTAGCGTGAAAATTTTACCTAATATGTACCCAGCAGGGGATGAACGTGTTATCGTGCGTGAAACATTAGGTGTGATTTTACAACCAGGTCAATTACCATTAGAAGCTAATGCAATTATCTCAAACGTTGAAACTATTAAACATGTAGTAAATGCTATTGAAGAAGACAAACCACTTATAGATAAGGATTTAACAGTAGGTGGACGTGTTCAAAATCCAAGTATTTTTATGGATGTGCCAATTGGATTACCAATTAGTGTATTTATAGAAAAAGCTGGTGGATATATTAATCCACATGGAGAAATAGTTCGTGGTGGACCATTTACAGGACGCCCAGCTAGAGAAGAAGAGCCTATTAACAAAACTACTGGTGGTTTACTAGTTGCTATGCCATACCCACAAGAAAAAGAAAAAGTAGGAATACTTATTTGTGAGTGTGGAGCTCAAGAAGAGCGTCTTCGCCAAATTGCCGATGGTATGGGAGCAGAAGTAGTTTCTGTTCAAATGTGTAAACGTATGAAACCTGATAAAAATGGAAGATTACGTTGTGAGTTGCCAGGTATTTGCCCAGGACAAGCGGAAAAAGTATTAAAAATGAAAAAAGATGGTGCGAAAGCTGTCATTGCTGGTACTTGTCAGGATTGAACTAACACCGTGACAGGTGTAGCTCCTAGGTTAGGAGTAAAAGTTTATCATAGTACCGACCATGTACTTCGTGCCACTGACCATCATTTATATAGAAGCTATAAAAGCTTAGAATTACACAATAAGAATTAATTTAGTTGGAGGTTAGAAGTAATGTCAATTACAGCAGAAACAGCGAAAGAACATTTAAACGACAAGGCGGTATTTTGTTGCAGAGCTGAGGAAGGTATCGTAATTAGTCCAGATAACTTAGAAGATCCAGGACTATTTGATGATTTAGTAGATTCAGGTCTATTATCTTTCCCAGATGATGCATTAACAATCGGACAAGTATTAGGTGCAAAATTATTAAAAACAACAGATGCTCTAATACCAATTACACCAAGCATTATTGATGCAGTGCAAGGTGGAGAAGAAAAAGCAGAAGAAGCAGTAGAAGAAGTTGTAGAAGCAGCGCCAGTTGCAGCAGCTCCTGTGGCAGAAGTTGCACCAGTTGCAGCTCCAGTAGCACAAGCTTCAGCACCAGCAGGTGTATTCAAACTTCAAATCGGAAAAGGGGAAAATATCAATTTAGAAATTCCTCTATCAGCATTTGCTGGGCAAGCAACATCAGCAGCACCAGCGGCAGCTCCAGCAGTAGAAGCTAAAGCAGTAGAAGTTAAAGCTGATGCAGCAGTTGCAGCAGAAGTAAAAGAAGAAAAAGTAGAAGGTGAATCAAAGTTCATCCGTTCTCTACACACTAAACACTACAAAATTGATAAAGTAGTTTTTGGAGAAAAAACTGAAATTCAAGGAACAACTTTAGTATTAAGAACTCCAGAAGATTTATGTAAAGAAGCTGCTGAGTCAGAAGAATTAGTAGAAGATGTTAAATTAGAAATCATCACTCCTGATAAATATGACACTTACAGTGAAACAATCATGGACGTTCAACCAATCGCGGTTAAAGAAGAGGGAGAAATCGGACATGGTATTACTCGTGAACTTAAAGGTGTAGTAATGGTTCTTACAGGAACTGATGCTAACGGAGTTCAAATCGGGGAATTCGGATCTTCTGAAGGTGAATTAGAACGTAACATTATGTGGGGACGTCCTGGTGCTCCAGATAAAGGTGAAATCTTCATTAAAGGTCAAGTAACAATTAAAGCAGGAGCTAACATGGAACGTCCAGGACCATTAGCAGCTCACAAAGCTTTCGACCATATTACAGAAGAAATTCGTAAAGCACTTAAAGAAGTAGAAGATGAAAGCCTAGTAGTAGGAAACATCAATATTGAACAATACCGTCACCCAGGAAACAAAAAAGTATTAATCGTTAAAGAAATCATGGGACAAGGTGCAATGCACGATAACTTAATTTTACCAGTTGAACCAGTAGGAACACTTGGTGCTAAACCAAACGTTGACCTTGGTAACTTACCAGTTATGCTTGCTCCAACAGAAGTATTAGACGGTGGTATCCACGCATTAACATGTATTGGACCAGCTTCTAAAGAAACTTCTCGTCACTACTACCGTGAACCATTAGTACTTGAAGCTATGGCTGACGAAGAAATTGACTTAGTAGGGGTATTACTAGTTGGATCACCTCAAGCTAACTCAGAAAAATTCTACGTATCTAAACGTGTTGGTATGACTATCGAAGCTATGGATATCGATGGAGCTATCGTAACAACTGAAGGATTTGGTAACAACCACATCGACTTCGCTTCACACATCGAAGAAATCGGTAAACGTGGAGTGTCAGTAGTTGGTATGACTTACTCTGCAGTACAAGGTGCCCTTGTAGTAGGTAACGAATACATGACAGCTATGGTTGATAACAACAAATCTAAACAAGGTATCGAAAACGAAATTCTTTCAAACAACACATTATGTAAAGAAGATGCTATCCGTGCTTTAGCAATGCTTAAAACACAAATGGGTGGTGGATCAATTAAAAAAGCTGAAAGAAAATGGAATCCAAACGTTAAATTAAATAACGTAGAAGTTATTGAAAAAACTACAGGACAAAAAGTAGAATTACTTGACAACGAACAAGTATTACCAAAATCTAAAAAACGTCAAGAAATCTACGAAAAAGAAGACTAAAATTTAAAAAGATAGGAAGTAAAAGTTATGATTGAAAAATTAAAATATGCATCTACAGAAAGAGTGTTCGAAGGGGTAATAGTTGATCATAACGATGCCAGTGTTACGATAGATATTAAAGGACGCTTAGGGCAATTTAAAATTCCTATGAGAATGCTAATTTCGGATTATCCAGTAAAAATCGGTCAAGAAGTTGCCTTTTTACTAAGTTATCCAGAAGTGCTTAGCGAAGAACCTGACGAACATTATGTAAATGCAATACTTAATACTAAAAAGTTAGAAGAAGAAGTAAAAAATAGAAAACAAAAAGAAGAAAAATAGTAGGAAGGAGAAATTAGAATGTCATTAACGATATTTGAAGGTCTACAATCAGAGATTTTTGTACCTATTACACCGAAACCAGTTTGGGCTCCAGTAACTAAAGAATTAAAAGATATGAAAGTAGCATTAGCTACAGCTGCAGGGGTTCACTTAAAAACAGATAAAAGATTTAACTTAGCAGGGGATACTACATTCCGTGAAATCCCAGATACTGCACATAGTTCAGATCTTATGGTATCTCACGGTGGTTATGATAATGCAGACGCTAACAAAGATATCAACTGTATGTTCCCAATCGATAGATTACATGAACTTGCTAAAAAAGGTTTCATTAAAAGCGTAGCAGAATTCCACTATGGTTTCATGGGTGGTGGTGGAGACCAAGAGGCTTTCACAAACTCTACAGGTCCAGAAATCGCTAAAAAACTAAAAGAAGAAAATGTTGATGCAGTTATTTTAACTGCTGGTTGAGGTACTTGCCATAGAACTGCCGTGATCGTGCAGAGAGCAATTGAGGAAGCAGGTATTCCAACAATCTTAATAGCAGCACTACCTCCAGTAGTGCGTCAAAACGGTACTCCAAGAGCCGTTGCTCCACTTGTACCAATGGGAGCAAACGCAGGAGAACCAGGAAACGTTGAGCAACAAACACAAATCTTAGAAGCAACGTTAGAGCAACTAGTTAAAATACCAAGTGCAGGTAAAATAGTTCCTCTTCCATTTGAGTATATAGCTCACGTGTAGGAGAATTCCGAGAAGAGGGGCAAATGTCCCTCTTCTTTTTTAAAAAATAATCTGTATTAGTGAACAGATGCATATCTGTTACAATACAGATAATAAATTATAAGGAATGATGATTATGTCAAAAGAAAAGCTACAAATAAAAGCATTCCATATGAAAAATGTTGCTTTAGGAAAAAAAGTAAAAATAGAAAATAATGAGTTAATTATTCCTACAGAAATAGAATATGATAAAAGTATTTTTGAAAGTGTAGAGGTTAAAATAATACGCCCTCGCGAACATAATTTTTATGTTAACACTATAATGGATGTAGTACCAATTTCAACAAAAGTTATAGGGAGATTGGGAGAAGGGATTACACATACTCTAACAGGTGTTTATATGCTTCTTACGGGAGCAAACACAGAAGGTAAACAAATGCATGAATTCGGTTCTTCAGAAGGTATCCTACAAGAACAGCTAGTTTTAAATAAGGCTGGCTCGCCAGCTGTTGATGATTATTTAATCCATATTGATGTTATTATAAAACCGGATGCAGAGTTTAATCGTGAATTAGCATTTTCAATTTTTGAACTATCAGATGTTTATCTACAAAACATAAGAGAAGTTATGAAAGTTTTAAGTGGTCGTGATGCTGATGAAGTGCATGAATTTTATAATAAACAAAATCCAGGTAAACCTAAAGTAGCATTAGTGAAAGAGGTAGCTGGACAAGGTATGATGTATGATAATCAATTGTTTCCAATTGAGCCTAGTGGGATAGATAAAGGTATTTCCATTATAGATATGAATAATATGCCTGTCTTATTAACACCAAACGAATATCGTGATGGTGCAATAAGAGCAATGGTATAGGAAGGGGTGTTATTATGGGGATAGGACCATCTACAAAAGAAACTAGTTTGCATCATTTCAGAGATCCATTATTAGATACATTGGCAGAAGATCCAGATATCGATTTCCAAGGGGTAATAGTCGTGGGGACTCCTCAAGACAACAGACTAAAACATTTAGTAGGTTGGAGAACGGCTACTTGGTTAGAAGCCATGAGAACAGACGGAGCTATAATCTCAGCTGATGGTTGGGGAAATAGTGATGTTGATTACGCTAATACTATGTTCGAAATAGGAGAACGTGGTATTACAATAGTTGGTTTAAAATTTATGGGTAAACATAAATTTGTTGTAGAAAATGAATACACAAAATTTGTTTTAGACTTTAATAAATCAGAAGAAGGCGTAGAAACAGAAGTAGTTTGTCAAAATAATGTTGATTATACTGATGCAAGAAAAGCCTTGGCATTATTAAAATTAAAAATGAGACAAGATAACAAATAATTTAAGGAGTGAATAATTATGAAACTAAATAAAATGATTTCAGTTATTGATACACATACAGCGGGGGAAGCAGCAAGATTAGTAACTGCAGGTATTCCAAAAATTCCTGGTAAAGATATGGTTGAGAAAAAACAATACTTCATCGATCACTTAGATGATGTTCGTAAGTCTGTTATGTTTGAACCACGTGGACACCAAGATATGTTCGGAGCATTTCTATTACCTCCAACAAAAGAGGAAGCTGATTTTGGATTAGTATTCATGGATACTGGTGGCTACTTAAATATGTGTGGACACAATACTATTGCAGCAGTAACTGCAGCTGTAGAAACTGGTATGGTTGATGTAGAAGAAGGTGCTACTGAAAAAGAAGTAGTAGTAGAAACACCAGCTGGACTTATTTATGCAACAGCTAAACTAAAAGATAATGGAGCTAAAGTAAAAGAAGTTTCATTCAGAAATGTTGAATCATTCTTATACAAACGTGATGTAGAATTAGATGTTGAAGGAATTGGACATATCAAATTTGATATTTCATTCGGAGGAAGTTTCTTCTGTATCCTTTCTGCAGACCAATTAGGATTAGAAGTTAAACCAGAAAATGCTTCTAAATTAAAAGATGCTGGTCTTAAAATCCGTGAAGCAATTAATGCTAATATCGAAATTCAACACCCAACTTTATCACACATTAAAACTGTAGATTTAGTTGAAATTTATGACAAACCTTCTCATCCAGAAGCTACTTATAAAAACGTAGTAGTATTCGGAGATGGAAACATTGACCGTTCTCCATGTGGAACAGGTACATCTGCAAAACTAGCTACATTATATGCTAAAGGTGAACTTAAACCAGGGGAACCATTCGTATATGAAAGTATCTTAGGTACTTTATTCAAAGGTAGAATAGTAGAAGAAAGAAAATTAGCGGGATATGATGCAATCATTCCTGAAATCACAGGTTCTGGATACATTTTAGGATTTAGTAACTATGTTTACGATCCAGATGATTCACTAACTTATGGATTCTTATTAGGATAGGAGAAGAAATATGGTAACATTATTATTAACATTATTAGGACTATCAGCACTATATTTTATAGTTATGTGGTCTATGGATATTATAAAAAATAAAGGGGTTGAGGGTGAAGACTCTAATCCGGTAGTTGGGTTTTTCATTGGTTTGGTTACTGACTTTATGGATACGTTAGGTATTGGGAGTTTTGCGCCAACTACATTATTAGCCAAAGTAACAGGGTTTATTAAAAATGACCGTTTATTACCAGGGACGCTTAATATAGGACATACAGTACCAGTATTAATTGAGGCATTTTTATTTATTCAATCAGTTCAAGTAGATGCAGTAACTTTATTATCATTAATTGCAGCAGCGGTTATTGGTGCTCTAGTTGGAGGACGTATTGTTACTAAACTTCCTGAGAAAAAAATTCAGGTTACTATGGGATTCGCATTGATTATTACTGCGGCATTAATGTTTGCTAGTAAAATGGGATGGTTAGCATTGCTTGGAGCTAATAATACTGCATTACATCTAACAGGTATTGCACTTATTGTAGGTATTGTTGGTAACTTTATCTTTGGTGCATTAATGATGGCTGGAGTGGGTCTATATGCTCCATGTTTAGCTATGGTTTCATTATTAGGAATGGATCCAAAAGCAGCATTTCCTATTATGATGGGATCATGTGCAGCGCTTATGGCTATTGGATCACCTAAGTTTATTAAAGAAGGATTATATCCAAGAAAAGGAACTATTGCATTAGCGATAGGTGGTATTCTTGGTGTAATTATTGGATATCAATTTATTACTTCATTATCATTATCAAGTTTAATGTGGTTGATTATTGTAGTTGTAATAATTACTGGACTAGATATGCTAAGAAAAGGATTAAAAAAAGCAGCTTAATAATTAAAAGAAAAAACGGAATTTATTTTAGATTCCGTTTTTTAATATATTTAAATTATGAAAGTCATTGGATTATTTCTGATGACTTTTACTTGCTAAGTTTTGTCTTTTCATTGAGGTAATAGCAGAATAGCAGAATACAGCGACTGCAACCCAAATAATACTAAATGAAATTAATTTTTCCACATTTAATTCCTCGCCATAAACAAATATTCCTATAAAGAACTGTATAGTTGGTGGGAGATACTGTAGTATTCCAAGAATATAAAGTGGAATATCAATTGCTCCTCTAGCAAATAATAGGAGAGGAATAGCTGTGATAGCTCCCGATAGAAGGAGAGCTATTAATGTTGTGGTATCTGAATTATAAAAGGTTATATTATTAGAACTTCCTAAATATAGCATATAAATAATAGCTATAGGAGAAACAATAGCTGTTTCTATCAATAAGCTTGCCTTTGGACTAAGGATAATTTTTTTCTTGCATAGGCTGTATAGTCCAAAAGTCAGCGCAAGTAAGATGGAAATCCAAGGAAGAGATCCAAGAGAAATAAATAAATATAGTAATGAAATACCAACACAGATGCAAGCTATTGTTTGTACGCGAGTTAGTTTTTCTTTTAAAAAGATAACGGCGAGTATTATAGTAACGATTGGATTAAGATAATAACCAAAACTCGCTTCTAATACATGGTTTGTATTTACAGCAATAATATAAGTTAACCAGTTTGCTGTAATAAGAAAAGAAGCAATAACAAGTAGTGAGAAATTTTTTTTACTCTGCCACAGTTTTTTTATTTCTTTAAAAATATTATTTTTATTTTTAGCTAGGAATACAACTAAAATCATGAAAATAAATGAGCATAGTACCCGCATAGCTAGTACTTCATAGGAATCAATGCTTTTTAGAAGTTTGAAATATATAGGGAAAAACCCCCATGAAAAATAGCATATAAGGATAGCTATAAGACTTTTTTTCGTATTATTCATATGATTCTCCTTTCATAATTTTCTTTCTCGTATTCTATACTAGTATATAGTAAATATAGTTAATAATCAAACGAAATTTTACACTAATAATTAATTTATAAAATAAAAATATCCAGAAAATATATCAAGATTCAAATTTCTAATTATATATCTCCTGGATGTAGTATGTATTACGTAAGTTGAGAATCATCTTCTATTATTTCTTTAACCTTCTGCATTTGGTTATCGAGTTTGGCGCTTATTTCAGCACAAAGCAGTAGTCGACGTTCGATTTCCTTTTCTTTCTCTTCGCTTAGATTTTTCTTATAACGTAGTTTGTGTTCTAGACTAGCCCAAAAATCCATAGCAATTGTTCGAAATTGAATTTCAACAGCTACATGCTCAACCTTATCTGATAAAAAGATAGGGACTTTGACAATAAGATGATAACTACGGTAACCATTATCTTTGTAGTTTTTAATATAATCTTTTTCGGCTATAATAGTTAGGTCATCTTGTTGTTTTAAGGCTTCTACAAGCTTATAAACATCATCTTTAAATGAACAAATAACACGTACCCCTGCGACATCGTAAATATTGTTTTTTATCGTATCTATATCGAAAGGTAGATTAAGACGTTTTAATTTATTCATCAGACTTAGTGGAGTTTTAAGGCGAGTTGAAACAGATTCGATAGGATTGCTTTCACCATGAAGAGAAAATTCCTTATCAAAAACATTAAGTTTAGTTTCTATTTCTAACATCGCACATTCATAGTGCATGAATAATTCAACATAAGGCTCTAACTCGTTAATTAACAAAGGTTGACTAGCCTCCATTGAAAAAAGTTGATCGGTTAATTTTTCTATTTGTGTCTTTTTCATACTTCTTCTCACTTTAAATTATATACTCAATTAAATAATAAATGATAATGTTAAAATGTAGTTTAATTTTCTAGAAAGAAAAAGTTAATTTACCTAATAAAAGTTTTGGTTATCAGTGAACTTTTTGATTTTCACTTGTAATTGCCTAGTTTAACGCTCGTAAAAAGACTGTATCAAAGTTAACGACAACAATAAGTAGTACAGATTTGATGTAAATACTTTTGAAAGGCCATCATACCAATATTTAAAGGTCTTCAAATTAGAAAACAGTTCTACTTAAAAAATTCACAATTAGGGGGAAAAGCGAGGTGACAACGTTCTTCAATTTCCCGGAAATATTAGATGTAGACAAGTGGTAAGATTTGATATATTATAGTAGTAATAGTATCTTTATTATGGCTAAAATGAATATGGATTAATAAAAGATAAATAGTATTTTTGGGAGGGGAAAAAGATGCAAAGAAGTAATTTTTATTCTTATACACAGAAAAAATTAGACTTGCTTACAAAAAATTTATTAGTTATAAAAAGAGATGGTCGCGTAGTGAAATTTGATGCTGATAAAATATACAAGGCTATTGAAAAGGCTGTTAACAGTGTGTTTGGAGAGAAACATAGTGTTAATATAGATAATATCGTGGATAATGTTATTATAGAAATCGGAAATAGATTTAAGGATAATATAAAAATTTACGAGCTTCAAAATATCGTTGAGCATACATTAATAACGTTAGGTGAAGAGGCTATTTATGAAGAATATGTAGGCTATCGTAGTATGCGTGATATAGAGCGTGAGCGTAGTCTTGATATTAATGTTGCAATTGAAAAGTTAGTTAATCGAGATGAGAATGTTGTTAACGAAAATGCTAATAAAGATAGTTTGGTATTCAATACTCATAGAGATTTAACAAGTGGTATTGTAGCTAAAGCAATCGGTTTGAAAATGTTGCCACAACACGTAGCTAATGCCCACCAAAAAGGTGAAATCCATTATCATGATTTAGATTATTCTCCGTATCAACCATTGACAAACTGCTGTCTGATTGATTTTAAAGAAATGCTTACAAAAGGGTTTAAAATTGGTAATGCAGATGTAGATAGTCCAAAAAGCATCCAAACTGCTACTGCTCAAATGGCGCAAATTATTGCAAACGTAGCCTCAAGTCAATACGGAGGATGTAGTGCGGATAGAATAGATGAAGTGCTTGCTCCTTTTGCAAAACTTAACTATGAAAAAAATCTAAAGATGGCTAGCGAATGGATTGAAAGTGAAGAAAAACAAGAACAATTCGCTCGTGAAAAAACTAAAAAAGATATTTATGATGCGATGCAATCACTAGAATATGAAATAAATACTTTATATTCTTCTCAAGGACAAACACCATTTACATCTTTAGGATTCGGTCTAGGAGAAGGATACTTCGAAAAAGAAATTCAAAAAGCTATTTTAAAAGTTAGAATAGCAGGTTTAGGAAAAGAGAAAAGAACAGCTATTTTCCCTAAATTAATCTTTGTAATAAAAGAAGGATTAAACTTAAGACCAGAAGATCCTAATTACGATGTAAAACAATTAGCGTTAGAATGCGCCACACAAAGAATGTATCCAGATGTGATTATGTATGATACTCTAGTAAAAATAACAGGAAGTTGCAAAACACCTATGGGTTGTCGTTCATTCCTACCAGCTTGGAGAGATGAAAATGGAGAACTTGTTGAAAGTGGTCGTATGAATCTAGGGGTAGTAACCTTAAACTTACCGCGTATTGCTCTTGAATCAAATGGGGATAAGGAGTTATTCTGGGAAATCTTTAAAGAGCGCTTAGAAGTATGTAAAGATGCGCTAGATTATCGTGCTAAAAGATGTGGGGAGGCAAAACCTCAAAACGCACCTATTCTTTATATGCATGGGGCCTTTGGGAAACGTCTAAAACCAGATGATAGAGTTAAACAACTTTTTGATAAACAAAGAGCGACATTATCTTTGGGATATATAGGTTTATACGAAGTTGCTAGTGTTTTTTATGGTGGAGAATGGGAAAAAAATAAAGAAGCCAAAGACTTTACGTTAGAAATTATGAAACATATGAAAGAATGTGTAGATAAATGGACTAGCGAAGGTGATTATTGGTATAGTATTTACTCTACACCAAGTGAGTCATTAACTGATAGATTCTGTCGTATGGATACAGAAAAATTCGGTATGGTGGAGAATGTTACAGATAAAGAATACTATACAAACTCTTACCACTATGATGTACGTAAAAATCCAACACCATTCGAGAAATTAGACTTTGAAAAAGATTATCCATATTATGCGAGCGGTGGATTCATTCACTACTGTGAATACCCGGTGTTAAAACAAAATCCAAAAGCACTTGAAGCAGTATGGGATTTTGCTTATGACAAAGTAGGGTATTTAGGAACAAATACACCAATAGATCGTTGCTATAGCTGTGGATTTGAAGGCGAATTTGAACCGACGAAAAAAGGATTCAAATGTCCAGAATGTGGTAATAGAGATCCGAAAAGCTGTGATGTTGTAAAAAGAACTTGTGGTTACTTAGGTAATCCTCAAGCACGTCCTATGATAAAAGGACGTCACAAAGAAATCGTAGCAAGGGTAAAACATTTGAAATAATAACTAAAATAGGCTTTCTAGAAATTTCTAGAGAGCTTATTTATTTTTAAATAATTAACAAATAATAATATTAAAAATAAGCTACTTTATATAGCTCCAAACTCTTTACATCAATATATTTTTCTGATAAAATCTATATTGACATAGAAACTAGGAGGACAGGAAAATGGGTAAAATTTTCAAAGGAGTATTATTAGGTGCGGTTAGTGCAGTAGGAGCGTACTATTATAAAAATCCAAAAGAATTAGAAAAACACAAAGAATTACTTAAGAAAAATACAAAAGAATGTTTAAATAAATTAAATGAACTTGTAAATGAAGCAGTAGGTAGCGCAGTGGTGCAAGAAGAAAGTGATGTTGCGCGTGAAAAGTTAGAAGAAGTAAAAGCTGCTTATGAAGAAGAACAAGATAATTTTGTCGAGTTAGGAGCAGCCGCAGATAATCTTTTAGAAGAAGCTTCAGAGGTAATCGAAGAAAAAGTAGAAGAAGTAGCGAAGCCGCTTGTGGAGGAAATTCAAGAGGAAGTAACGCCTGTAGTTGAAAATATCCAAGATGTAGTAGAAGAAAAAGTAGAAAAATCTCAAGAAGTTGCAGAAGAAATAACTGAAGAAGTAGAACCAGTTGTGGAAGAGGTAAAAGAAGAAGTTAAATCAGCAGTTGAAGAAACACAAGACGCAGCTGATGAAATTAAAGAAGAGGTTGTAGATAAAGCTGAAGATATCCAAGATTCAGTAGAAGAGAAAGCAGAAGATGTAGCGGAGTTTGCAAGAGATAAGCAAATGGAGATTCAAGATATAGTTGCTGCAGCTGAAGATGAATTAGACCTAGAAAAATTGACTTATGAAGAATTAGAGGCATTAGAAGCGGAATTAGAGGCTCAAGCACAAGAACTAGAAGATTATGAAGAAGTAGAAGAAAATCAACACGAAGAGCAAGAAGAGGCTCAAGAGGAAAAAGGAAAAGCTAAAACTACTTTAGATTCAATTGTGGCACTATTTTCTTCAAAAGATGGGAAAAAATAAATAAGTAATAAGTAACAGAAAAATAAAAAGGAGAATTTTTAAAAATTCTCCTTTTTATTTTATAGATTCTTAACTATACTTTCTTGAATTTTCTCAAAATCAGTAGGTTCTAATTTTTGAGGAGGCCATGTAATCTCTAAATTATCAAAGTTAGTAGCTTTGTCTTTGTAACGTGGAACTATGTGGAAATGAAGGTGGAAAACACTTTGTCCAGCATATTCTTCGTTATTTTGGAAAATATTAATACCATCACAATTGTAAGCTTCTTTTACCGCATTTGCGATTTTAGGAAGAATGCGTCCGATATTTGCGGCTGTTTCAGGATCACAATCCAAAATGTTACGGCTATGTTTTTTAGGAATAACTAATGTGTGTCCTTTTGTAATTGGGAATACGTCTAAAAAGCTATAGACATACTCATCTTCGTAAATTTTATAGCTAGGAATTTCGCCATCAATAATTTTTTCAAAAATAGTTTTTTCCATATATGATACTCCTTATTTTAAGTTTTCTAGTGTTTCGATTAACAGTTGTTTAAGGTTTATACTAATTTGGTGTGCAGTTTTAAGTACATGTTCATGGTCGTGTTTTCTTTCTTGAATTCCCGTTGCCATATTTGTGATACAAGCAAGAACTGCTACTGGAAGTCCAGCATGATTAGCTGCGATAACTTCTGGAACAGTAGACATACCTACAAGGTCGCATCCCATAGTTTTGAATGCTTGTATTTCAGCACGTGTTTCAAAGTATGGACCTTGGAAGAAACCATAAGTACCCTTAGATAATTTGATATTTAGTTTTTTTGCAGAATTATTAAGGTTTTCTACTAAATACGGATCGAAAGGAGTAGTCATATCAACGAATCTTTCTCCAAGACGTGGGTCATTTTCTCCTCTAAGTGGGTTGTCGCTAACAAGAGAGATAAAATCATCAAGACAGATAATATCTCCTTCACTAAAATCGGTATTAATAGCACCGCAAGCATTAGTTATAAATAATCCTTTAGCCCCTAAAAATTTAATTACATAAGTCATAAAAGCAACATCTTTCATACTATATCCTTCATAGTAGTGGAGTCTACCATTTAAAACAAGGACGTTCTTTCCAGAGATTTTCCCGAAAGTAAGTTTATTTGCGTGCCCTTTTACATGGTTAGCGCGTTTATTTCCTGGGAAAAGAGGGATAGCCTCATAACCTAATTCTTGTTGATTTTCTAATTCAAGGGTAATACCGCTACCTAAAACTACCGCATAATCTACAGGTTCGTTAAAATATTTTTTAATATAATTTGCGGTTTCAACAATATTATTGTAATACGTCATAAAAAATTCCTCCTGAAAATGCTTTATCCAATAATTATATCACATATAGTAGAAAAAATGTAATATTTTGAAAAATTGTTACAAACTATTGAAATCGATTGCCAAATGTGATATTGTAGTTTCAATAGAGATAAATTTAGGAGGTAAATTATGAAAAAAATACGTACTCTATTAACAATTTTAATAACATTATCACTTGTGGTTGTAGGATGTTCATCAAAGAGCAAGAATGACAATAAGACGGATAATTCAAAAGGCTATAAAATAGGAATTGTTACTGGTGAAGGTGGAGCAAAAGATAAAAGCTTTAACCAAGCCAATGTAGAAGCGATTCAAGCATGGATTAAAGAAAATGGAGCGAAAGATCCTGTTGTTATCGAAACTAAAACACAATCGGATTTATCATCTAATGTTCAAAACGCAGCAAAAGTTTCTGATATAATTTCAGTTGCAGGATATGAGTTTGAAAAAGAACTTACAAAAATCTCTGCACAATACAAAGATAAAAAATTCTTATATATCGATACTTTTGTAGAAGCGCCAAATATTGCATCGTTGATATTTAAAGAACAAGAAGCGGGATACCTAGCAGGATATGCAGCAGCATTAAAATCTAAAACTGGTAAAGTAGGATTTATCGGTGGAACAAAAATCCCACCAGTAGAAAGATTTGGTATTGGATTTGTTCAAGGTGCTAAAGCGGCAAAAAGTGATATTAAAATTATGTACAACTACAGTGGAACATTCTCAGATACAAATAAAGGTAAAACATTAGCGGCAACTATGTATGATTCTGGAGCAGATGTTATCTTTGTTGCAGCTGGTAACACAGGTAATGGAGTAATATCAGAAGCAAAAGAACGTGGGGTTCTTGACATGTCTAAAGGTGGAGAAGTTAATCACTGGGTTGTTGGTGTAGATAAAGACCAATACGAAGAAGGTATTTTCAAAGGTAAAGACAAAGACGGAAAAGAAGTTCAAAAATCTGTTGTTTTAACATCAGCTGTAAAAAATATTGAAGTAGCAGTTACTAAAATTTTAAATGAGATTAAAGCTGATAAATTCCAAAACGGTAAACATATATTTGGTATTAAAGAAAATGGAGTAGGTATTCCAAAAGAAAATCCAAATTTAAATGATGATATAAAAGGAAAATTAACTAAAGCAATCGAAGAGTTGAAATCAGGAAAAGTAGAAGTTGTAGCCACTGGAGACGAATTAAAAGCAAAAGGTTCAGTAACTAACATTGAAGGTGAGCTTTAATATTTTCATAAAATACGGAGTCAAAGGTATAGTTTGATTCCGTATTTTTTATAATTTATAGTTATATCTAATAACCGAACTATAAAATTATTCAAAAAAATAATAAAAAATAATATGATGAAAACGCCGGTTTTATGGTCATTGTTACGTTGAGCTCGTTTTAACTTAGCAATGAAATATGAAGGAATGTTCGGCCTTTATTTTAATAAAAAAATATAAAGAAAAGAACAGATTAAGAATGCAAATTTTAAAGTTATGAAAATGCTTTAAAGAGATGTAAGAAATTTTGTTATCTATAGGGTAATAAGAACAATAAATTATAAAAAAGTAGAAAAAAGGCACTTCCTCCTCTAAACACGAACTTTCTAAAAAAATATATTTGAAAAACAAATAAAATGTTGATATTTAAAAGATAATGTGGTATTATTTAAATATAAAATATATAATAACAAAGGAGACTTTTTATTTATGAAAAAGGTATTTTCGTTAATAGCAGTTGTTTTATCAGCAGCATTAATTTTCGTTGGATGTTCTTCTAAATCATCTAACAAATCTAGTTCAGACAGCAAATCTGACTTGAAAATCGGAGTTGTAACTGACGAAGGTGGAGCAAAAGATAAAAGTTTTAACCAAAGTAACGTAGAAGCTGTTCAAGAATGGGTTCAAAAAAATGGTGGTAAAGCACTAAACCCAATTGAAACTAAAAACCAAAGTGATATTGCAGCTAACTTACAAAACGCTTCAAAAGCAGCAGACGTTATCTCTCTTGCTGGATTCTACTTTGAAAAAGAATTACCAAAAATTGCAGATTCATTCCAAGATAAGAAATTTATCTTTATCGATGGATCAGTACCTAATAAAAACGTAGAATCAGTATTATTCGCTGAACAAGAAGCAGGATACCTAGCAGGATACGCAGCAGCTCTTCAATCAAAAACTGGAAAAGTTGGATTCATCGGTGGAGCTAAAATCCCAGCGGTAATCAAATTCGGTTTAGGATTTGTACAAGGTGCTAAAGCAGCTAAAAAAGATATTAAAATCGTTTATAACTACAGTGGTTCATTCAATGATACTAACAAAGGTAAAACTTTAGCAGCTACAATGTTTGACGCTGGAGCAGACGTTATCTTCGTTGCAGCTGGTGGAACTGGAAGTGGATCAATCAAAGAAGCTCAAGAAAGAGCTACTAAAGATCTAAAAGAAAGCGGAGAAGTTAAACACTGGATCGTTGGTGTAGACAAAGACCAATATGCAGAAGGTGTATTCAAAGCTAAAGATAAAGATGGAAAAGATGTAGAGAAATCTGTAATCTTAACTTCAGCTGTTAAACGTATTGACGTAGCAGTTAAAAACATCTTAGATTCAATCAAAGCTGGTAAATTTGAAGGTGGAACTACTAAGACATTCACAATCAAAGAAGACGGTGTAGGACTTCCAGCACAAAATCCAAACTTAAGCGATGCAATTAAAGCTAAAATCGATGCAGCTGTTAAAGATCTTAAAGAAGGTAAAGTAACAGTAGCATCAGAAGCTGCTAAAATAACAGATAAAGCTAATATTGACGGAGAACTATAAGACTAATAGTTTAGTCATAGAAAAAGGCCTAGTTTTACTAGGTCTTTTTTCTAAAATATAGGTAAGTATATTTTCAAAAGATACATTCAGAAATAAAATAGTTTCGTAGATTATTATTTAAACGTAAGGTAAGTATAAAAAAATTTGTTTTAAATTAATATAAAAAAAGAGATAATGATATTAAACTAAGCATGATAAATAAGAAAGATGTAATTAATATTTATCTATAAGAAATATAGTTAAATAGTATTAAAATTCAAATGAAAAATTAACATAAAACGCTATACTAGAACGTAAAAATCTAGTATAATATATAAGTGAAATTAACAAAAAAGAGAGGTAAAGATATGTACGCTATAGAAATGCTAAACATAACTAAAAAGTTTGGTGACTTCTACGCAAATAAAGACATTACTATTCAGGTTAAGAATAATGAAATTCATGCTTTGCTTGGAGAAAATGGTGCCGGAAAATCTACATTAATGTCAGTTCTTTTTGGGATGTACCATCAAGAAGCAGGTGTGATTAAATTAGATGGGAAAGAAGTTGATATTAAAGACCCTAAACATGCGAATAAACTTGGAATTGGGATGGTACACCAACATTTCAAACTTATTAAAAACTTTACTGTTGCTGAAAATATTATTTTAGGAATGGAAGAAGTAAAAGGTGGAAAAATTGATTTAGAATCTGCTGCAAATAAAATTTCAGAGTTATCTAGAAAATATGGTTTAGAAGTTAATCCTAAAGCCCTTGTTGGAGATGTAAGTGTAGGGATGCAACAAAGGGTTGAAATTTTAAAAATGTTATATAGAGATGCTAACATTTTAATTTTCGACGAACCAACGGCGGTATTAACACCAGCGGAGATTGAAGAATTTTTAGCGATTCTTAAAAATCTTCAAGCAGAAGGAAAAACTATCCTATTAATCACGCATAAACTTAATGAGATTATGGCAGTAGCTGATCGTTGTAGTATTATTCGTCGTGGTGAATATTTTGGAACAGTAGAAGTTGCAGAAACAACTAAAGAAAAATTAGCAAGTCTTATGATTGGTAAAGACTTAGAAATAATCAAGTATGAACGTTCTCGTGAAGGGAAGAAAAAAATACTAGAAGTATCAGGTATTTATGCAGATACTCAAGAAAAACAAAATATCTTACATGACTTCAATCTTGACGTACACGAAAGAGAAATCTTAGGTATCGCCGGGGTAGATGGTAATGGACAACAACAATTTGTTGAAGTACTGAATGCTTTACTTAAAGAAACAAAAGGTAAAATTATCTTTGATGGAAAAAATTTACATGGAATTTCTACTGCGAAACGTAAAGAATTAGGTCTAGAAATCATTGCAGAAGATAGACATAAAGATGGTTTAGTATTAGATTTTAGCGTTGAAGAAAACTCAGTATTAGAAAATTACTACACAGAGAAGTTTTCTAAAAATGGATTCCTTAAAAAGCCTGTAATTTCTAAATTTGCAAAAGAAATTTGTGAAAAGTATGATGTTCGTAAAGCTGGTGATGAGAAGATTTCTGCACGAAGCATGAGTGGTGGTAACCAACAAAAACTTATTATCGGGCGTGCACTAGAACTTGATCCTAAACTATTAGTGACTACTCAACCAACTCGTGGTCTTGACGTAGGGGCTATTAACGGCATTCACAAAATGTTAATTGATTACCGTGATAAAGGTAATAGTGTTCTATTAATTTCATTTGACTTAGATGAAATTTTAACTTTATCAGATAGAATAGCAGTTATTCATAATGGTAATATTATCGATGTTGTAGATAATGATGAGAATGTAACAAAAGAACAACTTGGTCTGCTTATGGCAGGGGTTAAGAAGTAGAGAGGAGAACCTATGTTAAAGAAAGTTTTAACTAATGCGGTGCTACCAATATTAGCTTCATTTATAATTGGAGCAATTCTTATTTCAGCGATAGGAGCAGCACCAGGAGATGTATTAGGAGTTATGGGTGATATTTTCACCGACCCTAACAGTATAGCTGAAATTTTTGTATCGACAATTCCATTAATTTGTACAGGATTGTCAGTTGCCTTTGCATTTAGAACAGGATTATTTAATATCGGAGCAGAAGGACAATTTATTATGGGTGGACTTTTTGCAGGTATTGTTGCCATCAAAATACAAGGTATGAACTTTTATGTAGTCCTAATCGCAAGTATCTTAGCAGGTATTATTGTTGGTGGGCTTTGGGCAGCTATTGCAGGGTATTTAAAAGCTAGATTTAATATTAGTGAAGTAGTTGTAACAATTATGTTAAACTATACAGCTTTATACTTTGTTCAATTCGCGGTGCCAAAATTTATTCGAGGAACTAATGATATTATTTCTCAACCACTTGTAGCAAGTGACGGTTCAGGATATTTAAAAAATGATTTGATAGAAGGTATTTTCAATAACCACCGTTTAGGAACGGATTTATTCTTAGCTATTTTTGCGGTTATTACATTCTATATCGTTATGGAAAAAACAGTATTCGGTTATGAGCTTCGTTCAGTAGGGTTTAACCCATCAGCATCTAGATTTGTTGGTATGAAAGTTAATAGAAACACTGTTCTTTCAATGGCTATTTCAGGAGCCTTTGCTGGTCTTGGTGGAGCTCTTTATAATATGGGACCTGTTGGTCAAGTAGTTGCAGGTTCTACATTCCAAGGGTTTGGATACATGGGTATCGCGGTTGCACTTATCGGAGCAAATACAGCACTAGGTTCATTCTTAGGAGCATTATTATTCGGATTCCTAGGAGTTCTTACTCCACAATTAGCGTTTATCGGTATTCCAAAAGATATCGCAAATATCTTAATCGGATTAATCGTATTATTCGTTGCAGCGAAAGCTATTTTCGATAGCAAATTACTAGATAAACTAGTTAGTAAAAAGAAAGGAGATAAATAAATGGATACAGTATTATCACTATTAGACTCAATGTTACAATATACAGTACCTATTCTAATAGCAGCCATCGGTGGTTTCTATTCTGAAAAGAGTGGGGTTGTTAACATTGCACTTGACGGTTTTGTAATTTTTGGTTCATTTGTTGCTTCTTTCATAGCTTTAACAGCCTTCGAAGGTGCGCCAACTATGCTTCAATTAGTCGTATGTTTATTAGCTGCGACAATATGTGGAGGACTACTTTCACTTATCCACGCATTTATCAGTATTAACTTAAAAGCTGACCAAGTTATCTCAGGGACAGCGATTAACTTAATTACACCAGCTATAGCATTATTCTTAGTTAACCATTTCAATGGAACTTATGAATTACTATTAGCAAGTGGATTCCCTAGATATACAGTTTTTGGTAAATTTACAGTATATCCAACGATTATTATAGCAATAGTATTAGTAGCACTTACTTACTACATTATTTACAAACGTCCATTTGGACTTAGACTTCGTTCTGTTGGGGAAAATCCTCAAGCCAGTGACTCATTAGGGCTAAACGTATTTAAATATCGTTACATTGGGGTATTTATTTCTGGATGTCTAGCAGGGCTTGCTGGAGCAATCATTGCAACTACATTCAGCCAAGGGTTCAACGCAGCAATTACAGTATACGGTTTTGGTTACTTAGCGTTAGCAGCTTTAATCTTTGGTAAATACAACCCAATTACAATCACACTAGCAGCGTTGTTCTTCGGAGGAACAAAAGTATTTGCAGAAAAAGTATCTATTCTAGCACCAGATCTTCCAATTCCAGTATCATTCTGGAACATGTTCCCATTCGTAGCGACAATTATCGCACTTATCGTCTTCTCTAAGAAAACTTCTACACCAGAAGCGCTTGGAGTTCCTTACGATAAAGGTATGAGATAAGGTTGAATTAAAAGTAATTTAATCAAAATATATACAATAACACTCAGAAAGTTAATTATTCTGAGTGTTATTTTTTAATTTGGAGAAAATGTGGTATAATAATGTCAAAGAAAAAAGAATAATCAATAAAATATCTTACTTTATTGATAAAGGAGAATTTAGATATGAATAAGAAATTACTTATGGTTCTTGCAGCAGGAGCGTTAGTTCTAACAGGTTGTGCGGTAAATGAAGCCAATAAAGAAAAAGAAGATAAGAATAAATCAGAACAAAATAATGCTTCAAAAGAAGATAAAAAATCAGAACAAGATAAACAAAAAGCTGCTCACGACTTAAAAGAAGCAGAAAAGCTAATAAATAAAGTGGCGATTTCAGGAAATGATTTATCAAGACTAAAAGCACAAACGAATTTATTAGCTTGGATTACACAAGATAAAGTGAAAAAATCAAAATCACCTAATGGAGATGAACTGTTCACTATTTCGAAAGAAGATTATCTAGATGTTATCAATGAATATTCAGATAAAACTTACACGATGAAAGAGGCGTTAGGTTTATTAAAAGGACCAAACTTTAATGAGTATGAAGTTGAAGCAGCAAAATCGCCATTGCATCCAACAAAAAATGAAATTCACTACTACAAAGGTGATGATAAAATTGTCTTTGTAGGAATGCCTTTAACAAATAAATATCCACAAGAAGTTGAAGCAAAAGATAAGTGGAAAGTAGAAGGGGATAGTATAAAAATAAATGTTCTTGATGCGATGACAAAGACAAATATTTCAACTATAACTCTAAAACTTAACAACAAGGATTATTCAGGTGGAAACCAAAAATCTAAATACTACGTTGAAAGTGTAAAGTATAATTAGGATTAGAGATTTGAATATATAATAAAGGATAACTAGAAATAGTTATCCTTTATTTTTTGTTGGTTGCAAAATAGTTGTATTTATGGGAATCAAGTATTGCTATAAATTAATTATATCAGTGATTTAATGAGTGTTTACTAATGAAAAATTAATACGTAGAATTATTTTTTATAATCTTTATAGTAGAATTGACAAAAAGAAAATATTAGTTTAAAATTAATATATAAGTAAATCAAACAGATTAAGCATAGACAGAAAGACAGGACCGTGAATCCTGTCTTTTTTTATTTCAAGGCTAGTTACTTTCTAAAAATTCTATCTAGCCATTTGCAAATATAGTAAGCAGTTATACTTGCTGTTATAGAAAGTGTAAAATCAAACAAATTAAACATAAACCCACCTCCCCCTGTTACGAGATTAGTGAAAAAGTAACGATGTAAGTATAATACGAAAACGAAAATAATACAAAGCTATTCTTTCTGTATGCTTTTGCATAAAAGAAAAATAGTGAAAAATAAAAAAAGTAAAGGATTAGCAAGGGAGATTTTTAAGGTTATGAAAAGATACTCTTGCCTTTTACTTTTTTAAGCCAATAAATTATGTTAAATTCTTTATGTTTTTTTGTTTTTTTATTAAAAATATGATATTATAATATAGGACACATAAATATACGGAGATTAAAATTATGAAGAAGTATCTTTTATATGCATATATATTAACTTTAACTACAATGCTATTTGGATGTTCTGCTCAGGACAGTGATGGTTTTTTTTATAATACTTTCACTAAAAATATGGATGTATTTTTAGCATATATAAATAATTATATTGGAGTTTGGGGGATTTCAATTATTATTATTACTCTTATTGTAAAGGGGATTATCCTACCTTTTATGCTTAGAAATTATAAGAAGCAACGTATATCATCTATGAATATGGAACGTGCAAAACCCGAGTTGGATATTGTTCAAGAAAAGATAAAACAGCTTAGAGAAAGTGAAAAAAGGGTGTTTAGTAATGATGAGCGAATGAAAATAAGAATGGAACAAGCAGAACTACAGAGAGAGATTTTCAAAATCTATAAGAAGTATGATTGTTCTCCAGCAATTTTCGGGAATTTAATACCTATTTTAATTCAAGCACCATTTGTTACAGGATTATATTTTACTTTACAAAATCCAATATATTCAAAAGATATCTTAAATTCAAGTTTTTTATCTATTTCTCTTGGAGAAAAATCCTATATTATTTTAATACTTGTTTTTATTGTTTATATGATAGTTGGAAAAATTTCTCAAAGTATGATGCAAGCCAATCCTATGGCGCAAACTAATCCCGAAGCAGAGCGTATGCAGAATATGTCGAAAAATATGGTGTGGATAACACCGATAATGTTAACTTTTATTACCTATACGAGTATAGCAGCAATAGGGATTTACTTTATAGTTAGTGGAATTTTAGTTATTTTTCAAATATCCCTTGGGCGTAAATTATATCCACCATATATCCCAAAGCTAACTACTATAAAAAGTAAAAAAGTAACTAAAAATAAATTAGTTAAAAGGTAAGAACTTATAAAATAAGGCTGTATAATAAATCCGGAGCATGGTTTTTCCCATGCCCCGGATTTATTATACAGCCAGTAAAAATGCCAAGCAGCTTAAAACTGCTTAGCATTTTATATCGTTATTTTCTCATGCCCAGAGCCACATTTTATAGAAATATTTGGTATAGAGTAAAGTTAACTTATATTAAATTTAGTATACATGATATTAAAGATAACATTCTAAAATATAAGTATTCTATGAATTGACTGTTAGGTAATTTTTTCTGAGTAATTTCTGAGTGTCTTATTGAATAGGAATTGCCAATTTTTGTTAACTCTCTAAATTCGTTATCGAGCATTTGAGAAATTTCTTTATCACCATTTGTAATATGAGCAATAATGGTATTAATAGAAACTTTTTTATCAATGCCCTTAATAGTTTTTAGTCGTTCAAAAGCATCCCATATCTTCTCAAGGCCAATCTTCTTTTGATTATAATCTTCTTTACTGATATATATTTTAGATTCAATAATTAAATTGTGTAGCTCTTTTTCAGTAGCCCTAGGAATATTATGAATAGAGTCTTTTGCCTTATTATGAATATAGGTGCCATCCATCTCTAATTCATCTTCATTTATTGAAATCCAGGTTAATAAAGCGGTTTTTAACTTTTTTAATTCAGGCCTAAAATCAAATTCTAGGCCAATAGTGCCTATTTTGCCGCCTACTTTAATGTGTTTGATAATATCTGGTAAAAGTATGGAATATTTTGTTTCTAAATTACTCCATAATTCACCAGAACCATTCCTATTATTTAATTGTTTTTCAATTTGTCCAATGTCTTCTTGGATGGTATTGAAGACTTTATTTTTGTTCAATATAGTATACCTCCCAATTTTATGAAGCTTTAATTATTTATGTGAATTTTTTAAATCTTAATTTTAGATAAATTAGATATATGCCACCTTAATCTACTGATTAGAGTATGTGTTAAGTTTTAACTTCTATTTTCGTAAATTTAAGACTCTTTTTAGCTTCATCTTTTGCTGATAATCCAAAATGATTGACTTTATCTTCAAGTAGAATTTCAAATTCAAGTTTATTAATTATTCCCATTCTATAGTTGCTGGTGGTTTACTTGTGATGTCGTAGACTACGCGGTTAACGTGTGCTACTTCGTTTACGATACGTGCTGAGATTTCTTCAAGTACTTCAAATGGGATGTGTGCCCAGCTTGCAGTCATACCATCGATACTTGTTACAGCACGAACTGCAACAGTGTAATCGTAAGTACGAACATCTCCCATAACTCCTACTGAACGGATATCAGGAAGACATGTGAAGTATTGCCAGATTTCTCCTTCTAAACCACGTTTAGCGATAACATCACGTAGGATAAAGTCACTATCGCGCACGATTTGAAGTTTTTCTTCTGTTACTTCTCCAAGAACACGAATACCTAGTCCTGGACCTGGGAATGGTTGACGCCAAACTATTTCATGAGGAAGACCTAGAGCTTCTCCTAATGCACGAACTTCATCTTTGAACAATGTGTTAAGAGGTTCGATAAGCGAGAAACGCATGTCTTCTGGTAGTCCACCAACATTGTGGTGAGATTTGATAGTTTGTGCATTTTTAGTTCCAGATTCGATAACATCTGTGTAAAGAGTTCCTTGCGCTAGGAATGGAACATCATGCAGTTTTGCACATTCTTCATCAAATACATATACGAACTCGTTACCGATAATTTTACGTTTTTTCTCTGGATCACTAACACCTTTAAGTTTTCCAAGGAATCTTTCTTTTGCATCTACTTTAATAAGGTTCATGTTGAAGCCACCATCAATTTCTTTACTAAAAGTTGACATAACTCCTTCGGCTTCACCTTTACGAAGTAAACCGTGATCGATAAACATACAGATAAGTTGGTCTCCGATTGCTTTGTCTAAAAGAGCTGCTACTACAGAAGAGTCTACACCACCAGATAGGGCACAAAGAACTTTTTGATCTCCAACTTCTGCACGAATTTCTTTGATTTTGTCGTCGATAAAGTTTTGGATAGTCCAGTTTTCAGTACAGTTACAAACGTTTCTGATAAAGTTTTTAAGCAGGTCATAACCATATTCTGAATGACGAACTTCTGGGTGGAATTGGAAGCAGTAGAATCCTTTTTCTACGTTTTCAGCAGCAGCGATAGGGCAGTTATCGCTAGTTGCTACTACTTTGAATCCATCAGCAAGTTCAACAACTTTGTCAGAGTGACTCATTAATACTTGTTGAGTAGTAGGTGTACCTTCGAATAAGTGAGCTCCTTCAACTACATCAATATTATGTGCTCCGTATTCACGGCTAGTCGCTGATTCTACGCGACCTCCAAGTTTGTGTTGCATTAATTGCATTCCATAACAAATACCAAGCACTGGAATACCTAGGTTGAAAATTTCATCATCAATTGTTAGAGAATTTTCTTCGTAAACAGAGTTAGGCCCTCCAGAAAGAATAATTCCCTTAGGGTTCATTTTTTTAATTTCATCAATAGAAATCTCGTTATCATGTAGTTCAGAATAAACACCAAGCTCACGTACACGACGTGTGATAAGTTGGTTGTACTGACTACCGAAGTCAAGAACTAGTATAAATTCGTGTTTCACAGTTGTCCTCCTAAAATTTGCATAATAATATACTTTATTATATCAAGAACAGGCTCAGAAGTAAAACTTAAATTATGGAAATAGAGAACAAAAACGAAGTATTTGTGATTTCCGATAAAATCAAGGTTAATTATTATGAAAAATACTTAAAATCAAGGAGATTTACTAGGAAAGTGCAGGCCGGTAATAGAGAAAAGTTAATATATTATACAAAATAGCGATACATGGTATAATAGGTGTTATAATATGATGTAGTGATGGCTAGGAGGAGAAAAATGGTAAGAGCATATATAGGAACATATACTAAAAAAGAAAGCCAAGGAATATATAAAATAGAACTATCAGAAGAAGGTACGGTATTAGAAGTAGCATCAGTTGCGAAAGTAGAAAATCCAACGTACCTGGCACTATCAAGTAATAATAAAAATTTATACAGTGTATCTAAAAAAGAAGGGAATGGTTCGGTTACCAGTTTTAAAGTTTTGGAAGATGGAAGACTCGAAGAACTAACATCAGTTTCAAAAGAAGGTAATCCTCCATGTTACGTCGAGGTAAGTCATGATGACAAGTACCTGCTATCAGCAAATTATCATACAGGAACGGTTGATAGTTATTTAATTAATGATGGAGCTTTAGAAACATTATTATCGACTGATACTCATGAAGGAAATGGCGTACACCCACGTCAAGAAAAGCCTCATGTTCATTTTGCAGGATTTTCTCCAAGTGGTAATTATGTTTTTACATGTGATTTAGGTACGGATGAGATTACAACATATAAGCTAAATGAGGGTAGATTAGAAAAAGTTCAAAATGTAAAAGTAAAAGCTGGTAGTGGGGTTCGTCATATAGTCTTTAGTTCAGATGAAACAAAAGCTTACGCTATGACGGAGCTGACAAGTGAGGTAATTGCTTTTGATTATGATGGTGATGGAAATCTAACGAATCCGGAATACTATTCGACATTATTAGAGGATTTTCCTGTTGAAAATAAAGGAAGTGCGATAAAAATTTCTAATGACAATAGGTTTATCTATGTGAGTAATCGTGGGCAGGATACTATCGTTGTCTTTGAAAATGTGAATAATAAGTTAAAAGAGATTCAGACTATTAGTACAGAAGGCGCGGACCCTAGGGATTTTGCCTTATCAAAAGATAATAAGTTTGCTGTTGCAACTAATGAAACCTCAGGAACGATAACTGTATATGCAGTTAATCAAGAAACTGGTGAGCTAGATGTTGTTCAATGTGGTGTAGAAGTGCCAGAAGCAGTCTGTGTAAAGTTTGTTTAGAATATAATAAAAACTATTTGACGTAAGTAACGCCAAATAGTTTTTCTTTTATCGTTTTTTAACTACAAAAAAGGGTGCTCCAAAATTACAATATTCTAAAATATAATCTTCTAGATTATTGATATTTTTTGGATTGTTATTGTCTTTTGTTAGTGTGAAGCCACTAAGGCGAAGTTTGTCATGAGAAATATCGCCGACAATATAAGGCTTGTTTTTTAATACGTCAACTAATTTTTCTTCGAACCATTCTTTTTGGAAGGCATCTTTAAAATTGTATATAAGCTCATAGATAATCCCATCAACTTCAAATACTAAATTATTTTGCTCCATAATTAATCCTTTCCAACAACTTTCTTCATAATGTAAAGTGCCATAAATACTAAAGAATAGATAGCTAAAATACCAGTAGCAAAGTACTTAGTACGATCAATAACTATAGTAGTCTTTTCTAAGTTGTCTTTTTTGTCAAAATTAATATCATTAATGAAATTTGTTTTTACTTTTGCCAATACACCTGAAGTATCGTTTGATGAAAAGTCGGCAAAAACTGTACCCGCATTAGCAGAGATTGTTTCATATTTTTGGAAAAGTAATATTTTTTTATTCATAAGTAGGTATGTAACATCTTTTATAGAATGTTTTTCATAGAATAAATCATAAATATCTTTATCAAAAGTAATGTTTTCGTTATTTATTTTATAACTACCAGCTTTTAATGCAAGTTTATAGCTATAATTGCTAAATAAATAGTCATAAGTTTTTTGTAGTTTGTCAAAGTATGTAGCCTTATCATCATTTTGGTTTAAAATTGTAATAAGTAATTTTGTATCTCCGCTATAAGCAAAAGTGATACTATTTTTATTGGCGTGATTTAATCCTAATACTCTAAACTTATCTGATTCTGTAAAAGAAATATTGTTAGTAGCTTTAGAACCTGATGAAAGTGTTACTTCTGGATTTTTAGTAATCTCAGTAAGTTTTGGGTAATTTCTCAAAATCATATTTGTTAAATACGACATATTTTTTGCCGTACTTATATTTTTTTCGTCAATAGTTAATGAAGCTAATGTAGTGTCGTTAAGCGACATTGAACTCAAAATATCTTTTGCTTTTTCGATTGTTAAATCATATTTTGTAAAAATAGCTTGTAATAAGGCATCAGATTCTTCGTTTTCAAGTAAGAATAAGGCATCGTCAACACTAATAGAAGAACCAAGGTTGTATTTATTTAAGATAGCATCGCTGTTTGTAATGTTTATTTTTGTATCAAGTGAAATTTTATTATTTTTCAAATCATTAGTTAGTAAAAATAGGGCAAGATGATTTGGTAAGTTGCTCACAGATACTTGTTTATTTTCTCCACGTTTAGAAATTATTTTTCCAGTATTAAATTCCGAAACTACAAGATGTGTGTTGACATCGCTAAAGTTAGAGATTGCATTGTTGTCTAAAAATAGCGTCTCTGCTTTTGCGAGATTCGGTAATAAAAAAACTAGAAGGATAGATAAAATACTAATTTTTTTAAGTCTCATTATAAAAAAATCCTTTTAATCAAAGTTTTAATTAGGAAAACTAGAGGGGAGCTTTTTGAAAAAAGTTCAATAGTTCTTCTAAATATATACCCTTTAGTATAGTACAAAATAATAAAAAATTCCAATAAGAAGAAATATAAAATTAAAATAATTTTTAAATAATAGTTTTTAATAAAAAACGTAGGTTGGAAAAAATTTTAGAAGAAAAAACTAAATATATTTGACATATGATTGTTTATTCATATATAATATATATGAATAAACAATCATATATTAATATTTTCAAGAGGAAAGAGGGGATATAGTATGTGTAATAATATAAAGAGTGCCGAAAACTGTCATAAAGATTACCATAATCATGGGGGAAAATGTGGATATAAAGATAAATGTAAAAATAATATTAATGTTCATAATCATGAACATGGTCATTGTCACGAACATAATCATAATCACTGTCATATGCATAGTCATGGTGGAAAGTTTCCAGTAATAATGTATTTTGTTGGATTAGCGGCTTTTATTGTTGGATATCTAATAGAAAATAGTTATTCCTTATATTCAAATATTTTGTTTATTGGAACAGTTGGGGTAGCGGGATATCATGTCATTTTTGAAGGATTAGGAAATACGATTCGAGATTCAAAAAAAGAAAAAAGATTTTCTCCTAATGTTCATCTGTTGATGACCCTAGCAGCCGTAGGAGCTATTTTTATCAGTAATTATGAAGAAGCAGCTATGCTTATAGTTATTTTTTTGGGGGCTCATTTTTTAGAAGAATATGTTGATGAAAAAAGTAGAAAAGAAATTACAAATCTATTGAGTTTAAATCCGACACAAGCGAGGTTAGTTTTAGAAGATAATAATACAAAGATAGTTCCGATAGATAAAGTTGCAATAGGGGATAAACTACAAGTTTTGAATGGAGACCAGGTACCAACAGATGGAATTATTTTAAGTGGTACAACGTTCATTAATGAAAGTACTATTACTGGTGAGAGTGTTCCTAAAGAAAAAACAATAGGAGATGAAGTTTTTGGGAGTACTCTTAATGGAGAGGGAACTTTTGTTATGCAAGTCACTAAAGAACCGGGAGATACGGTTTTTGCGAAGATATTAGGTTTAGTCAATGCTTCGCAAAATAGTTTGACAAAAACTGCAACATTGCTACAACGATTGGAACCTAAATATGTAACTCTTGTTTTAGTTCTATTTCCAGTAGTACTTCTTGCGAGTAGATTTATTTTCGGGTGGAGTTGGGAGATTAGCTTATATCGCAGTATGGTTTACTTAATTGCGGTATCTCCGTGTGCCTTAGCCGCGAGTGCTATTCCAGCGACACTAGCGACTATCTCTAATCTATCAAAACGTGGTGTTCTTGTTAAAGGGGGAGCATATTTATCGCATTTGAGTAATATTAAGGCAATTGCTTTTGATAAAACGGGGACATTAACTAACGGAGAACCAGTTGTTACAGATTATATTTTTGAAGAAGATGAGGAAGAATTGTTAAAAGTAGTTGTTTCAATGGAGAAGCAATCTAATCATCCATTAGCACGAGCTATCGTAAATAAGTTTCCTAATGTTGAACCTATAGAATTAGAAGTTGAGAATAAAATAGGTATTGGATTAGTAACGACATATTTAGGGACAGAGTACCGTATAGCGAAAGTAACGGCATTTTCTAGCGCAAGCGACGCCTTAACTAAACAAGTAGAATCATTAGCTAAAGAAGGAAAGACCATTGTTTTTGTAGCAAAAAATTATAACGTAGTTGGCTTGTTGGCGTTTATGGATATTCCAAATTCTAATGCTAAGCCGGTTGTAGAGTATTTTAAAAAGCAAGGTATATATACAATGATGATTACAGGTGACTCATATTTGACGGGAGAGGCTGCAGGTAAGACCGTGGGAGTAGACGAGGTAAGGGCAAATGTTATGCCAGAGGATAAAGCGCAGATTATAAAAAATCAAAAGGAAAAATACGGCAGTGTAGCTATGTTAGGAGACGGAGTTAATGATGCACCAGCACTTGCCCTTGCTGATGTAGGTGTAGCTATGGGTAATGGTACTGACGTTGCGATGGATGTTGCGGATTTAATTTTGATAAAAAATGATTTATCAAAACTTAGTTATGCACATAAATTAAGCAAAAAAATGCTTAGTATAACTTATCAAAATATTATCTTTGCAATGTTTGTCGTAGTTGCATTAGTTATTTTGAACTTTTTAGGGAAAATGGATATTACCTTCGGGGTTATTCTCCATGAAGGAAGTACACTAGCAGTAATATTAAACTCACTTAGAATGCTAAAAGAAATAAAAGAGTAAGAGTAGAGGATAGGCACGGATTTACAGAGTTGATTTTTAAAATCATAGTTGTTAATCCCAAGCCTATCTTTTGTTTTAATAATCTTGCTTTAAATAGTGAATATGGTTATAATAAAGTATGTTAAGATGGAGGGATTAGATGAATACTTTAAAGAGAGTAGAAAATATACCGGAAGAAAAATTAGATAAAGTTTTAGCATTGTTTCATTTATTGCGTAATAAAACAAGATTTAAGATTTTGTTATTATTAATGGAAAAAGAAAGAAATGTTAGTGAGCTTGAGGAGATTATTGGAGGTACGCAGTCGGCAATATCTCACCAATTAGCAGAGCTTAGAAATATGAAGTTGGTAAAAGATCGCCAAGAAAAAAGAATGAGATACTATAGCATATATGATAGTCATGTAACATCGATAATAGAAGCAGCGGTAAGTCATATAAATGAGGATTGTTAGAAGAAAGGAAGTATCTAAATGAAGTATGATGTTATTATAATAGGTCTTGGAAGTGCAGGACTTATGGTTGCTGATAGGTTAAATGATAGTGGCTTGCGCGTTTTAGTCTTGGAGCAAAATAAACGTGCAGGGGTAAAACTACTTTTAACAGGGAATGGTCGTTGCAATGTTATGAGTAGTGATAATGCTGAAGATTTCGTCGCGGCTGTTCATAATGGTCGATTTTTACGTAGCGCATATCATAAATATAATGTGAAGAAATTTTTTGATAAACATAATTTAAAACTAAAACAAGAAAATAGAAGATTATATCCAGCTAGTGAAAAAGCACGCGATGTAGTAAATACTTTTAAAAAAGATTATGCTAAAATAAACTATAACGAAAAAGTAGAAGATTTGATCTTTAAAGATGAAAAACTAGTAGGAGTTCGTACTAATGTAGATTCGTACTATGGTAAAAATGTAGTTATATGTGCAGGAGGCAAAACTTATCCGCAGAGTGGTAGTGATGGTTCTCTTCATAAGATATTAAAAAAACATGGTGTAAAAATCACAAAAATATATCCGAGTGAAGTAGCGTTAGTCTTTGATGATTTTAAAGAATTGTCAGGAGTTGCGCTTCAAAACATAAGAATGTTTCATAAAAAGAATGAACGTGTAGGAGATTTGCTTTTCACACATAAAGGTCTAAGTGGGCCATTATCTATTGCGATGGGTGAATTTGTAGCTAGATTTCCAGAAGATAAATTTTACTTAGATTTTTATCCAGAATTAAATGAAGAAGCGCTGTTTGAGAAACTTTGGCAAGATAATAAATTTTTAAGTGGTAAGTTGCCGAAAAGTTTTTATAATTTCATGATTGATAAGTATTTCCCGGAAAATGTTAGTAAAAAAGGACTTAGAAAATTTGTTTCGAAGATTAAACGTTATGAGCTTGTAAATATTAAGACAATGCCGTTGGAATATGCTTTTACAACAGCTGGTGGGGTTGACTTAAAAGGGGTTAGTCCAAAAACATGTTCTCATAAAAAAATAGATAATTTATATTTTGCTGGAGAAATTCTAGATTTACACGGAGAAATCGGGGGATATAATCTGATGATTGCATGGTTTACAGGTATGATAGTTGCAGATGCTATTAAAGAAAAATTTGGTTTGGAAGTTTAAATAAATTTTTCAACTTGTAATTATATAAATAAGATATTAAAGTAATAACAAAATAAGGATAATGCTAATAGGGATATTACGGGTCTCTATTAGTGTTATTTTTTATTTACTTTTCTTAATTGAGGTAGTATAATAGGGGGTATGCTTTAATGAAAGAAAGGATATAGAACAGTGAAAAAACATTTTAAAAAAATATTATTAAGTATTCTTGTGATTTTAGTGGTTGCCTTTGGTTTTACAGGGAATTATTTTTATAACTTTGCTTTGAATCCAAAAGTGGATAAAAGTGCAATAGTAAACCAAGATAGCGATGGGAACAAAGAAGATAAGAAGGCTGTAGAAAATTGGTTTGAGACTACTAAAAAAGAATTAACAATGGATTCTGTAACTAAAAATAAACTGGTAGGATATAAATTTGAAAATCCAGGGGCTAAAAAATGGGTTATAGTGGTGCATGGGTATACTAGTAGCGCATTTAAAATGGCTAACTATATCAAAAAGTTTTATGATATGGGGTATAATGTTTTTGCTCCTGATTTAATCGCTCATGGTAAAAGCGAAGGTAAGTCTATTTCTATGGGAGGGTATGATTCAACTGATTTAGTTGGTTGGGTTAAGAAAATTTCGGAAGATAGTGGTAATGCTGATATAGCATTATTTGGTATAAGTATGGGTGCAGCTACTGTTATGAACTCGTTAGGAAAAAATCTACCAAGTAATGTAAAAGTATTTATAGAAGATAGTGGTTATGTTAATTTAAAAACAGAATTTACATATCAACTGAAAAAATTATTTAATTTACCAAGCTTCCCTGTTATTCCAGCAGCAAATACAATGACTAAACTGCGTGCAGGTTATTTCTTCGGAGATGTTGATGCAACAGAGGCGTTAAAAAATACTAAACTTCCAGCTTTAGTATTGCATGGAGAAGAGGATGGTTTCGTACCTATTGAACATGGGAAAGCAGCCTATGAATTAATAAACTCTAAAAAAGAATTCCATAGTTTCCCTGGTATGAAACACGTTCAAGCAGAACGTAAATTTAGAGAGCAATATTGGAGTATTGTTGGAGAGTTTTTAAACAAAAATTTTAATAATTAAATTATAAAAAAAATAAGAAGCGATGTTAGTATCGCTTCTTGATTAAATGAAAAAGAGTACCGCAAGATAATCTTTTTTCTTAAGTAATTATTCTCCGATAACTACTAATTCTTTGTTAAGTTTGTTTAATACTTCGCAACCATCTTCAGTTACAAGAACTAGGTCTTCAATACGAACTCCAAGCTCTCCAGGAAGGTAGATACCTGGTTCGATAGAGAAAATCATACCTGGTTCACATTTAGTTTCGTTGATACTAGAAATATCTCCGTATTCGTGACATTCAAGCCCGATGTGGTGTCCTGTACGGTGTGTGAAGAATTCTCCGTATCCTTTTTCTGTAATATAATCGCGGCAAGCTGCATCTATATCACAGAATCTAACTCCAGGTTTAACTAATGCGCAAGCGCGTTTTTGTGCTTCTAAAACAGTTTCGAATACTTCGCGTGCTTTTTCGCTTGGTTGTTTCCAGAATACTGTACGAGTCATATCAGAGCAGTAATTATCTTTGATTCCACCCATATCAACGATAATAGAGTCTCCAGGTTTTAGGTATCTATCACCAACTGTACCGTGTGGGTTAGCTCCGTTTGCTCCATATCCAATAATTGGGTCGAATGATAATCCTTCAACTCCAAGTTCTTCATGAATAGCAAGTAAGTCCTTAACTATATCTTTTTCAGATTTTTCAGCTGTGATGCTGTTGATAACTCTTTGACAAGCTTCGTCGTTTAGAAGAGAAGCACGACGCATAAGTTCTTTTTCTTCTTCATCTTTAATCATACGAACACGGTCAACGATTAGAGATACATCAACGAATTTGCTATTTGGTAAGTATTGCATAAGTGGTAATAAAAATCTAGCTGGAAGAATTTTATCAATACCTACAGTAGCTCCATCAGAAATAACTTTAGATAATGTCTCGATTGGATTATCAGTATCAGAGTACACTACTTTTTCTAAACCTAAATCATTTTCGATAGGGAACAGAGCATTAACGAAAAGTTTGTGGTTACCATTTTCGTCAAGTAATACAGCATAAAATCTTTCACCTGGATGTTCCAAGTGACCAGTTAAGTAAAAGATTGAATAAGGATCACTAATAATAGCTTGATTGATACCTTGTTCTTTCATTTTAGATAAAATTTTATTAGTTCTTGAAAGTTTCATATTTATACAACTCCTTTAAAATATTCTGAACTTTAATTTAATTATAGCACTCAATGAAAGCAAATACAATACTGATATTGAAATATTTTTAGTATTTTGTTGAAAAATAGTTGTATGATAAAATACATTATGATATAATATAGAAAAAAATGTGATACACTCACAAAGAAAGAAGGGATTTATTATGTCAGAAGTAGCGGTTAAAAAATCTAAACCGTGGAGTTTTTATATGAGTTCTATCACTTTCTCATTCGAGAGAGCGGCGTACTATTCTTCTAAATGGCTTATCATTATCTATGTTACAGCTGCTGTAATTAGTGGTGGTCTAGGAGAAAGTGGTCTTGGACTAGGTAAAGTAGAAGGTGCAGCAATGCAATCTAACTTAGTAGCCTTTACTTATCTTGCCCCTGTATTATTAGGGTTTATTGCGGATAAGTTGATAGGTGCTAGATATCTTATTCCTGTAGGGTTACTTTTAATGGGATTAGGATATGGGTACGCAGGTTATGTTGGTACTTATTCTTCTTTATGGATAATGATTATCTTAGTTTCTATCGGAACAGGGTTTTTCAAAGGTAATATTCAAGCAGTAGTTGGAGAGATTTTTAAAGGTGATGAAAAACGTAAAGACGATGCGTTCTCAACTATGTATTCATTCATTAATATAGGTTCATTCGTTGGAACTACTGCAGTAGGGCTTTTATATGTTAAACTTGCAACATCAAGTGCTAACGGATACCTACAATGCTTCAAAATTGCTGGGTTACTTTGTATCATCGGTGCAATCTGGTTCGTTTTAGGTTATAAATCTTTAGGAGATGTTGGTAAACACCCATTCGCTAAAGGTGAAGAACACCATGAAGAAAAAGTAAAAGTAAATCGTCCATTAGAAAAATATGAAATTCGTCGTGTGTACTCAATCGTAATTATTTCATTATTATCAGTTATCTTCTGGATTTTCTGGTATTTAACATATGTAATTTTATACGATTATATGCCTAAATTTATCGATGATAAAATTGGTACATTTACAGTGCCAACTTCATGGTTAGACTCACTTAATGCTTTAACGTGTATAGTTTTAGGACCGATTTTAGGTGCTTTATGGTACAAACTTGCTAGACGTCCACAAGGAGACTGGAGTTTATACAAAAAAGCTTCAATCGCTTTATTCTTACTAGGTGTAACTTTTGGTATTTTAGCATTAACAGAATTTACTCGTGGAGTAGGGGCGCCTGAAAGCCAAAAAGCTAGTATTCTTTGGGTAATTCTATTCTTTGTAGTACTAAGTATTTCTGAAATGTTCTTCTCTCCATTAGGAGCATCATTCGTTTCTAAATATGCACCAAGACAAATTCTATCTATAATGATGGCAGTTTGGATTGTAGCAACATTCGGTGCTGCTAAAGGATATAGCTACTTGTATAAATTAGTAGCTGAGCTTCCAATAGTAAACGTAGCTTTGGGTATTGGTGGTGTCTGCGTAGTGGTAGCTTTATTAGTATTCATTTTTGAGAAAAAACTAGCTAATTTAGTAGAACTACGTGAAGGTGAAACTTTAGTAGAAGAGTAAAATTATATAAAAAGAAGAGAGAGTTAGCTCTTTCTTCTTTTTTTATTTTTTATATAAGAAATGTATTTTCATTTTATAATACTCTTCTGTATTAGTTAAGGAGCTTATATACTTTTTATTTTTATTTTAATTTCTTTATTATATTTGTTTATTCTGTTATAGTATTGATTATTTTTTTAGTATTTATTGATGAAAAAAATTATTTTTTATGGTAAAATAATAATGTAAGAATAAAATAAAAATGAGGAGAATAGACTATGGCAGAATTAAGAACACTGTATCCTGAACTTTCAGCTAACTTTACTGGAATGATGAAAGTTGATGATACACATACAATTTATTATGAAGAAAGTGGAAATCCAGATGGAATACCTGTAATTTTTTTACATGGTGGACCAGGATGTGGAACAGCTCCATCATGTAGACGTTATTTTGACCCAGAAGCATATAGAATCATTTTATTTGATCAACGTGGAAGTGGGAAATCAACACCACATGCCTGTTTAGAAAATAATGATACATGGCACATAATAGAAGATATCGAAAAAATTCGTACAGAACTAAATATTGACAAGTGGTTAGTATTTGGAGGAAGCTGGGGATCTACATTATCATTATGCTATGCGATAAAACATCCTGAACGTGTTTTAGGACTCGTTTTACGTGGGATTTTCTTAGGACGTCGTGAAGATATACTGTGGATTTATGAAGAAGGGGGAGCAAGTAATATCCATCCGGAAGCTTTTGAAAGATATGAGAGTATAATCCCAGAAGCAGAACGTGGTAACCTTATCGAAGCATATTACAAACGTCTAACAAGTGAGAACAAAGAAGAACGTGAACAAGCAGCAAAAGAATGGAGTATGTGGGAAGGTTCTCTAGTGACACTTCATCCAGATCCAAATCTAGAGCAAAGCTTCGGAGAAATAAATTATGCTATCTCTATGGCTACTATTGAGTGCCATTTTTGGATGAATAATATGTTCTGGAATGATGACAACTGGATTTTAAATAACATTGATCCTATAAAAGATATTCCAACATTTATAGCTCATGGCCGTTTTGATGTTGATTGTCGTGCTATTGGAGCATGGGAACTTAGTAAAAAGTTAAATAACTGTGAACTTGAGTACTTAGTATGTGGGCATTCTTCAGGAGAACCTGAAATTATTGATGCCCTAGTACGTGCAACAGACAAATTCAAAGGTATTTTAAAAAAATAATAAAATAATTTATTTATAAAAATATATAAAATATTAGAACCTAGACTATAGTAAGAAAATTACTATAGTCTATAATTATGTAAAAAACAAATATATTTCATAAAAATATAATTTTACAGAAAATAACATTATTTTAATAATGAAAAACGCTTTATTTTGTGTTAAAATAGTAAGTGTAAACATAATAAAAGGTAGGAGGTTCTAATATGGGAGAGTTACGGACGTTATACCCGGAAATAAATGAAAATTTCTCAAGAATGCTAAAGGTAGATGATGTTCATACCATATACTATGAAGAAAGTGGGAATCCGCAGGGGATTCCTGTAGTATTCTTACATGGTGGACCTGGAGGAGGAACTACTCCAACAGGTAGACGCTACTTTGATCCTAAGGCGTATAGAATTATTCAATTAGATCAAAGAGGAAGTGGTAAATCAACTCCGCGTGCTTGTCTGGAAAATAATGATACTTGGCATATCATAGAGGATATAGAAAAAATCCGAGAAGAGCTATCGATTGAAAAATGGCTTGTTTTTGGAGGGAGTTGGGGTACAACATTAGCTCTATGTTATGCGATAAAACATCCTGAACGTGTTTTAGGGTTGGTGTTACGAGGAATATTCCTAGGGCGTCGTGAAGATATAACATGGTTATATGAAAAAGGTGGAGTTAGTGAATTTTTCCCTGAAGCATTTGATAGATATGTATCTATTATTCCTGAGGAAGAAAGACATGACATTATAGGCTCTTACTATAAGAGATTAACTAGTGAAGACAGAAAGATTCGAGAAGAAGCAGCGCGAGAATGGAGTATTTGGGAAGGAAGTGTAATGACGTTATACCCAGTTCCTAATGTAGAAGAAAGTGCGGGAGAAATTAACTTTGCTCTATCAGTAGCGACTATCGAGTGCCACTTTTGGATGAATGATATGTTCTGGGGTGGAGATGATAATTGGTTGTTGAATAATGTTAGTACTATAAAAGATATTCCTACCTATATAGTTCATGGTAGATATGATGTTGATTGTAGACCGATCAACGCTTATGAATTAAGTAAAAAGTTAAATAATTGTGATTTAGATTTTGTTATATCTGGACATTCATCAGCGGAACCAGCTATCGTAGATGCTTTGGTTCGTGCTACAGATAGATTTAAAGAGATTTTAAAATAAAAATAAAATAAAAAATAAATTAAAAGGGGTAATAAAGATGGTAGTAAACGAAAGAATAGCTCAATTAAGAGCATTGATGGACAAAAACGGTATAGATGTTTATATGGTGCCGACAGCCGATTTCCACAATAGTGAGTATGTAGGTGAACACTTTAAGGCACGTGCATTTATGAGTGGGTTTACAGGTTCAGCAGGTACACTTATTGTAACAAAAGACTTTGCAGGATTATGGACTGATGGTCGTTACTTCTTACAAGGTGAAAAACAATTAGCAGGGACTGTAGTTGAACTTCAAAAAATGGGAGAACCAGGTGTTCCTAAAATTGTAGATTTTGTTGTAGATAATACACCTGAAAATGGTGTTGTAGGTTTTGATGGACGTGTTGTTATGTTCGGAGAAGGTAAAGAAATCACGACAAAATTAAAACACAAAAATGCAACTGTAAAATATGAAGTTGACTTAGTAGATGAAATTTGGAAAGATAGACCACCATTGTCAGAAGCACCAGCATTCTACTTAAACTTAGAACGTGCTGGAGAAACTGTTGCTAGTAAATTAGAACGAGTTCGTAAAGAAATGAAAGAAGCAGGAGCTAACGTTCATGTAATTACAACTTTAGATGATATAGGTTGGTTATTAAATATCCGCGGTATGGATGTGGACTTCTTCCCGCTATTATTAAGTTATGCAATAGTATACGAAGATAGGGTAGATTTATATGTAGATGAAAGAAAATTATCTGACGAAATTAAAGGACACTTGAAAGAAGATAACGTGGTAATTAAACCTTATAATGATGTATATGCAGATGTTAAGAAATTTACAGAAAAAGATGTGGTTCTAGTTGACCCAGCCCGCTTAAACTATGCTGCATTCAATAATATTCCTAAAGAGGTAACATTAGTTGAAAAACGTAATCCTACGATTTTAATGAAAGCTATCAAAAATGAAGTAGAATTACAACACACAATTAAGGCGCATGTTAAAGATGGTGTTGCACATACTAGATTTATTTACTGGTTGAAACAATTAGTAAAACAAGGTATTAGTGAGCAGGAAGACGAGTTGTCAGCATCTGATAAACTTGTAGAATTTAGAGAAGAGCAAGGAGGATATATTTGTCCAAGCTTTGCGCCAATTTGCGGACATGCAGAAAATGGGGCTATTGTCCATTATTCTTCTTCTAAAGAAACTTCTATTCCGTTGCGTACTGGAACATTCTTCTTGACTGATACAGGAGCCCACTACGAAGAAGGATCAATTGATATTACGCGTACTACAGCTATGGGAGAAATTAGCGACCGTCTAAAAGAAGATTATACAAAAGTATTACAATGTCACTTACGTCTATCAAGACTTAAATTCATGGAAGGTGTTTGTGGTGCAAACGTAGACTTGTTCGCACGTGCGCCATTATGGTATGGATATGAAAACTTTAACCATGGAACAGGTCATGGTGTTGGATATTTAGGAAATATACATGAAGGACCACAAGGGATTCACTGGGGAATTTACCGTTCTGCAGAACCGTTTAAACATGGTATGACTATGACTAACGAACCAGGATTGTATATTTCAGGATCTCACGGTATCCGTCTGGAAAACGAACTTATTATTCGTAACACCGTGAAAAATGAATATGGTCAATTTATGGAATTTGAAGTTATGACATTTGTACCATGGGATTTAGAGGCTGTAAAAGTAGAAATGTTAACAAGTGAAGATAAATACGAATTAAACAAATACCATAAAAAAGTATTTGAAGTTCTTTCTCCTTACTTTAAAGGTGAAGAACTAGAATGGCTAAAAGAAGCTACTCGTGAAGTATAGTTAAGTAAATTATGTAGGAGGTTTTGAGTTTTCTTGGAGCCTCCTACTAATATATTAAAAGTAATAAATATAGTTTATATAATTTTATAAAATATGCTTTAGAGATTAATGAAAGTTATAAACAAAGGAGATTATCTATGGATTTAAATACACAGTTGAAAAATTACGCTAAATTAATAGCTAAAGTTGGTCTTAATATTCAAGAAGGTCAACCGGTTTTAGTAAGGGCTAGTACAGAAACGCGTGATTTTGTTGCAAAAATAGTAGAAGCTTGTTACGACCTTGGAGCAAAAAAGGTAGAGATAGAATGGCGTGATCAAGAACTTACTAAATTACATCTTAAATATCAAACAGAAGAAACTTTAAGTAGTGTAGGACAATGGTATATCGATAGATATCAAGAAACGTTAGAAGAAGGAACGGCATATCTTTCAATTATCGGAGATGATCCAGATGGTTTAGCGGGAGCTGATAGTTCGAAACTAAAAGCATCGATGATGGGACGCTCTAAAGCACTTCGTAATTATATGAAAGCAATAATGAGTGACGAGTGCCCGTGGTGTGTTGTTAGTGCATCTACTGTTGGATGGGCGAAACGTTTATTCCCAGAACTTACTGATGAAGAAGCGTATTTAAAACTTTGGGACCAAATCTTAAGTGCTTGCCGCGCGAAAGGAGATAATCCAGTAGCTGATTGGGAAGAACATATTAGTATATTGGATGAAAAAGCTAAATTTTTACATGAAAATGAACTTGTAAAACTGCATATTACAAATAAACTAGGAACTGATCTTTACGTAGGGCTTCCTAAAGGTCATATTTGGCAAAGTGCAGGAAGTTATGCTAAAAAAGCTAGTCGTTTTGTAGCCAATATTCCTACAGAAGAAGTATTTACAATGCCTCATAAAGAACAAACTAGCGGTATTGTTTATAATGCTAAACCTTTAAATTACAGTGGTGTTTTAATTGATAACTTCTGGTTGAAATTTGAAGAAGGGAAAGTAGTAGACTTCGGAGCTGAGCGTGGATATGATGTTCTTAAAAATTTATTGGATACAGATGAAGGTTCAAGAAAAATTGGAGAAATGGCATTAGTTCCATTTGATTCGCCGATTTCAAATACAGGGATTTTATTCTTAGAAACTCTATTTGATGAAAATGCAGCGTGCCATATTGCTTTAGGGAAAGCTTACCCTACTTGTGTAAAAGGTGGTTCGGAAATGAGTGATGAAGAACTCGCTGAAGTTGGTGCGAATGATAGCTTGATTCATGTTGACTTTATGATTGGAGAAGCTACAACAAATATTGTAGGAATCACTGCTGATGGAAAAGAAGTTGCTATCTTTAAAGATGGTAACTGGGCATAAGTAAAAATAAAGGTAGGAGCAATATGCTCTTACCTTTTATTTTTTTTGTTTTGACTGTAATATTGGAGTAGATTATAAATATTTGCGAAAAATAAATAAATATGTGATAATAGGTAATACTAATATATAGGGGTGATGAAATGCGTTTGGATAAATTTTTAAAAGTATCGAGAATAATAAAAAGAAGGACGATTGCCAATGAGATTTCTTCAGAGGGGCATATAGCTATTAATGGGAAAAAGGCTAAGCCATCTAGTGTATTGAAGGTAGGCGATCAGATTACTATTTATTTCGCAAAAAAAGAAGTTGTCTATGAAGTGTTAGAATTGAAAGATAGTACGAAAAAAGAAGATGCAACTAAAATGTTTAAAGTGTTATCAGAAAAGATGAGAGTAGAGTAATATGGCAGCGCAAAATAATCAATTTCGAAAAGATGTTTTAAAAGCTAAGGCTAAGTATAGAAAACGTCGCAAACTTCTTATTTTATCAGTTATGAGTATGGTGTTGGTAGTTACTTTGATTCAAACATATATGTATATTCGTGAAAAGAAACAAATAAGTAGCCAACTAACAGAACAAAATAATACTATAACGAAGCTGGATAAAGAAAATAAAGTTAATGAATTAGTAATAGATAAACTGAAAGACCCCTATTTTATTACTGATTTAGTTAGACAAGAGTACGGGCTTAGCTACCAAGGAGAAATAATTTTTAACTTGCCTTTGCAGGAGAGTTTTTTACAAGCAACTATAAAATCTATTATGGATGGAGATCTTCAAAAAGTGGAGGATAACCATGGAAGAATAGACGATAGTAAGATTTCTGAGTTAACAAAGAAAGATACAAAAAAGAAAACTACTTCTGAAAAAGACGATAAGGATAAAAATAATGATAATAAAGACGAAGATGAAAAGAATTCTTCTGAGAAAAATACAGATAGATAAACAACAAATCCAAACACAAATAGTCGAGGAGGGAATAGAGGTTAAACTTCTATTCTCTTTTTTGTTAGTGTAATGAGTAACCCGCAAGAATAAGATTACACAATAAAAATAAATATTTGTGAAAAGGGTATTAAAGTGTTAAAATATAGTTAACAAAATAAAATTCGGAGGGAATTATGAATAAATATATAGGGGATGCTTTGCATACTGACTTATACCAAATTAATATGGGGTATGCTTACTTTAAAGATGGAATACACGAAAGAAAGTCATATTTTGATGTTTATTTTAGAAAAATACCTTTTGGAGGAGGGTATGCAGTTTTTGCTGGACTTGAAAAGGTAATTGAATATTTAAATTCATTTGAATTTACTGATAGTGATATTGAATATTTAGCAGGATTAGGCTATGAAGACTCTTACTTACAATATTTAAAACAAATGAAATTCACTGGTAGTATTCGTTCGGTTCGTGAAGGAGAGATTGTTTTTGGTAATGAACCATTGATTCGTGTAGAAGCGCCATTAATTCAAGCCCAAATAATAGAAACGGCAATTTTAAATATTGTTAATTATCAAATACTTATTGCGACTAAAGCTGCAAGAATAAAACACTTATGTCCTAATGAGCCTTGTATGGAGTTTGGAACACGTCGTGCTCATGAGTTTGATGCTGCGGTATGGGGAGCTCGTGCATCTATTATAGGTGGATTTGATTCAACAAGTAACGTAAAAGCTGCGAAATTATTTGGAATCCCATGTAGTGGAACTCATGCCCATTCTTTTGTTCAAGCATATGAAGATGAAAAAGTAGCCTTTAAGAAATATGCAGCAGCACATAAAGATTGCTATTTCTTAGTTGATACTTATGATACTTTACGTTCTGGGATACCAACAGCGATAGAAGTGGCTGATGAATTGAAAGACAAAATTAATTTCCTGGGAATTCGTTTGGATTCGGGGGATATAGCTTATTTGTCAAAAGAAGCAAGAAAGATGCTTGATGCAGCAGGTTATCCTGACGCTAAAATTGTAGCATCTAATGATTTAGATGAAGCCACAATTACCCACTTAAAACAAGAAGGTGCCAAAATAGATGCTTGGGGAATTGGGACTAAACTGATTACAGCTTATGATAACCCTGCACTAGGTGCGGTTTATAAATTATCTTGTTTAGAAGATGAGAATGGTAATATGGTAGATAGACTGAAAGTATCAGAAAATCCTGGTAAGTTGACTATCCCTGGCATTAAACGAGTATATAGGATAATAAATAAAGAAAATGGTATGGCGGCAGGGGATTACATCGCATTAGAAGCAGAAGATGTTAGTAAGGAGAAAAGTATAAAACTGTTCCACCCTACTCATACATATTTGGAAAAAGAAGTCGAGAATTTCGAAGCAAGAGACTTGCACGTTGATGTTTTCAAAGACGGGCAACAAGTCTACACTATCCCAAGTGTTCAAGAAAGTGCACAATACTTCAAAGAAAACAAAAAAATATTATGGAATGAATATTTGAGACTATTAAATCCGGAATTTTATCCTGTGGATTTAAGTACAAAATGTTGGAAAAATAGAAATAATATTTTACGAAAAGTAACTAAAAAACAAAATTAGTAGGTGGAATTATGAGTTTGCAACAGGAAATTATCGCTAGATTACGATGTAAACCTGAAATAAATGTAGACGAAGAAATACGTTTAACTATAAATTTTTTAAAAGACTATATTAAAAAGAATAGTTTTGTAAAAAGTTTAGTCTTAGGTATCTCTGGTGGGCAAGATTCTACATTGTGTGGAAAACTTTGTCAGATGGCGATGACAGAGCTTAGGGAAGAAACAGGTGGAGACTATAAGTTCATAGCTGTTCGTTTGCCTTATGGAACGCAATTTGATGAAGATGACTGTAATGATGCGTTGAAATTTATTGGCCCTGATAAGGTGTATACTGTAAATATAAAAAAAGCTGTAGATGCCAGTGTTGAATCTTTAAGAGAAGCAGGTGTGATAATAACGGACTTTGCCAAAGGGAACGAGAAAGCTAGAGAAAGAATGAAAGTTCAATATTCTATAGCAACTATGAATAGCGGGATTGTTGTTGGTACGGATCACGCAGCAGAGGCTATAACTGGGTTTTATACTAAATATGGCGATGGTGGAGCGGATATTATGCCGTTGTATAGACTGAATAAGCGTCAAGGAAAAGCATTGCTGAAAAAATTAGGATGCCCAGAACATTTATATCTTAAAAAGCCAACTGCAGATTTAGAAGAAGAAAGACCGGCTTTAGAGGACGAGATAGCTCTAGGGGTAAGTTATGATAGCTTAGATGATTATTTAGAAGGAAAAAAAGTTCCTGAAGAAATAGTGAAAATAATAGAAGGCTATTATCTAAAATCAGAACATAAACGAAATATGCCTGTGACGATATTTGATTTCTACAATATATAGAAGATAAAACAATAATATAAAATTGCTGGATAAAAGATACTTATTCAGCGATTTTATTTTGTAATAAACCAAGTCTGTCTAAATAAGATTTAAAGAAGACGAACAATTACAAAAATTAAAAAGCTGAATGTTAATAAAATGACAAAAACTGTTGACAAAAAATAAAAGAGATGATAAAATAATAGACGTCTTCTACTTCGATGGAGTTATTAAAATTATTTTAATAACATTATTTCTAAAGGTTGAAAACCACCTTGACAAAGGGAAAAGTAGATGATAGAATAGAAAACGTCTTGAGAAAGACAAAGTCACTTTTAAAAGAAGTTATAAAAAAGTTTAAAAAAACTATTGACAAATAAAAATAAAAATGATAAGATATAAAAGTTGTTAACGCAACAAACTTGAACATTGAAAACTAAACGAATTAAGTCAACGTTAATTCCAAAAAGGACAGTTTTGAAAAGAAACTATAAAACTTTTTAAAGAGCTAATCAAGCTAAACAAAATTATTTGGAGAGTTTGATCCTGGCTCAGGACGAACGCTGGCGGCGTGCCTAATACATGCAAGTCGAGCGAAGTTTTTCTGGTGCTTGCACTAGAAAAACTTAGCGGCGAACGGGTGAGTAACACGTAAAGAACCTGCCTCATAGACTGGGACAACTATTGGAAACGATAGCTAATAC
>NZ_JAPWBZ010000008.1:0-67171 GCF_041433685.1 Gemella sp. 27098_8_92 | reverse complement strand
TTTGTTAGCTTGATTAGCTCTTTAAAAAGTTTTATAGTTTCTTTTCAAAACTGTCCTTTTTGGAATTAACGTTGACTTAATTCGTTTAGTTTTCAATGTTCAAGTTTGTTGCGTTAGCAACTTTTATATCTTATCATTTTTATTTTTATTTGTCAATAGTTTTTTTAAACTTTTTTATAACTTCTTTTAAAAATGACTTCGTCTCTTTGAGACTGGTTTTATTCTATCATCTACTTTCCCCTTTGTCAAGGTGGTTTCTTCTTTTTTCTTAACATTTACTTTATTAAAATTATCAATTGTTCGATTTTTAAATACTAATTTTTGAATTTTTTTAATTAACCTATAAAAATATAAAGTAAAAAAGTAGGCAAAATGCTATTCTATCCTACCTACTTTTTTCTATAAACTTTTTACTATTATTTTCTTAATAATGAAATATTTAGTTCTAATAATTGCTCTAAGTCCACTGGCGATGGAGCTTGAGTCATTGGATCTGCAGCTGCTGCTGTTTTAGGGAACGCAATAGTATCTCGTAAATTATCACGACCCGCAAGTAACATTACAAATCTATCTAATCCTAATGCACACCCTCCATGTGGTGGAACTCCATATTCAAAGGCATCTAATAAGAAACCAAATTGAGATTTCGCTTCTTCTTCACTAAATCCTAACGCTTTAAACATTGATGATTGAACGTCTTTATCGTAAATACGGATACTTCCTCCCCCAAGTTCATAGCCATTTAAGACTATATCATATGCTTGTGCATAAGCTTTTTCTGGAGCAGCTTCTAATAATTCCACATCTTCTATTTTCGGCATTGTAAATGGATGATGAGCCGCACTGTATTTTCCACGTTCTTCATCATATTCTAATAAAGGCCAATTCACAACCCATAGGTAATTATATTTATCTTTATCAATTAAATCTAAATCTGCTGCAAGTTTTTGACGTAATGCCCCTAAAGATGCATAGCATACTTTTTTACTATCCGCTGCAAATAAAATAATATCTCCTACCTCAGCATCAACACGTGCGACTAATTCTTGAGCAACTTCGTCAGTAAAGAATTTTGCAATCGCTCCATTTAATCCTTCTTCTGTTACTTTTACCCAAGCTAATCCTTTAGCTCCATAGTTAGCTACATATTTACCTAATGCATCTATATCTTTCCTTGAATACTGTTCAGCACACCCTTTTGCAACAATACACTTAACAGCTCCACCTTGTTCTACTGCATTAGAGAATACTTTAAAATCTAGGTTTTTAACTAAATCACTAACATCTTTTAATTCCATTCCAAAACGAGTATCTGGTTTGTCACTACCGAATCTTTCCATAGCTTCCTCGTAGTCTAATCTTGGGAATGGTGTTACAACATCAATTCCTTTTACTTCTTTCATAACATGCGCAATAAGACCCTCAATCATAGTAAGAATTTCTTCTTGCGACATAAAACTCATTTCCATATCAATTTGAGTAAAGTCTGGTTGTCTATCAGCGCGCAAATCTTCATCACGGAAACAACGAGCAACTTGATAGTATCTGTCAAATCCTGCTACCATTAATAATTGTTTAAATAATTGCGGCGATTGTGGTAAAGCATAAAATTCGCCTGGATGAACCCTACTTGGAACAAGATAATCACGCGCTCCTTCTGGAGTAGATTTTGTTAAAATAGGTGTTTCTACATCAACAAACATATTGTTATCTAAATAGTCTCTTGTTGCTTTAGTAATTTTTGAACGTAAGTGTAATACTTCAGCAAGTTCCGTTCTTCTTAAATCTAAGTAACGATATTTTAGACGTAACTCTTCACTAGATAATGAAGCATCGTCTAATACAAATGGTAGAGTTTTTGCTTTTGATAATATTTCTAATTTATCTGCAATAATTTCTACTTTACCAGTTGCAATTTTATCATTTACTGTATTTTCATTTCTTAATACAACTTCTCCTTCAATAGAAATAACAAATTCATTTCTTAGTGTAGAAGCAAGTTCATGTAATTCATTATTTTTTTCACCAGAAAAGACACATTGTACTACACCCATTCTATCTCTTACATCTATAAAAATTAAATTACCTAGGTCACGTCTTTTACTTATCCAACCTTTTACTACTACTTTCTTTCCAACATATTTTTCATCAATACGTCCTGCATATTCTGTTCTTCCGTATGCACTCATTACTTTTCTCCTTTCAACTTTTCTTCTAAATATTTTATAATATTTTCGCTTTTCACAGTTTCTTGATTAAATGTTTCCATATCTTTTACAACATATTCATCATTTTCTAATTCACTTTCTCCTATTATTATAGAAAGTTTCGCTTTATAACGATCAGCAATCTTCATCTGTGCTTTCATTTTCTTATCGAAATAATCATTTTGAGCTTTGTATCCTGCTAAACGCAAATCATTCGTAAGTTTTACCGCTGCATCTCCAGCTTTTTCCCCCATTGACACAACAAATAAATCAATTGTATCATCGATAGGAAGTGTGATGTTCTCACTCTCTAACGCAAGCAATAATCTTTCTATACTTAAAGCAAACCCGATACCTTTTTTATCTTCCGGTCCTTCTAGTAATTTTACTAAACCATTATATCGACCACCACCGCAAAGAGTTTTTAATTCTACTTCTGGGTTATCTATCATAATCTCAAATGCCGTATGAGTATAGTAATCCAGACCACGAACTAAATTATGATCTATTTCGTACTTAACACCTAGCGCATCTAAATGTCTAAGTACTTCTGCAAAATACGCTTTTGATTCTTCTCCTAAATACTCTAATAATCTTGGTGCTGTTTTTATAAGTTCATGCTCAGCATCCACTTTACAATCCAATATTCTCATTGGATTTTTATAAAGACGATTGTTACAATCTTCATCGAACTCATGGATTCTAGGCTCAAAATGTTTAATCAATGCTTCATTATATGCTCTACGCTCTTCTGGATTCCCAAGCGAATTAATACTCACTTTAATATTTTCAATTCCAAACATTTTATATATGTTATACGCTAAACTAATAACCTCTGCATCAATTTTTGGGCTTTCATCACCAATAACTTCAACTCCATATTGAACGAATTGACGGTAGCGCCCTTTTTGTTTTCTTTCATATCTAAACATCGGTCCTACATAGTATAACTTCTGTGGTTGAATTATTTGTGCAAAAAGCTTATTTTCTATATAAGAACGAACTGTTCCCGCTGTTCCTTCTGGTCTCAAAGTTAAAGATCGATCACTTTTATCCATAAAAGTATACATTTCTTTTTGGACTATATCTGTTGTATCCCCAACACCTCTACTAAAAAGCTCAGTAGACTCAAACATAGGTGTTCTTATTTCTTCATAACAAAAATCACTACTTATTTTTCTTAATTTTTCTTCAATATATTGCCATTTTCTACTTTCCTCAGGCAAAATATCTTGAGTTCCTCTAGGCATTGATATTACCATATTAAAGCTCCTCTCATTACTTAATTACTTGTTCTATTAATGTACTCTAATATAAAAATCGCCCCTTATAGTCATTTGACTACATGGGACGATTGCTAATTTCGTGGTGCCACCCTAATTTATATCAGAATACTGATATCTCATTAAAATCTTTTAAGTTTTGCAAAAAGTGTTTCTTTATCTCAATCATTTATATTTAATCTTTCAGCCAAAGGATTAAACTCTCTATAAATAAAAACATGAAATAATATCTTTTTACTTTATAATTGTCACAGTTTATTTAAATATATTATACCAAACTTACTATATTGTCAAGATATTACTAGATATTTTGTATACTATTATTTTTAAATTTTAAAAGTGAAAACCCTCTATCTTGATTTTTATTATTAAACAGTATAAAATAAGGAATACATAGACAGAAGAAAGGAGCCTCAATATTATTGAAAAAATTTATTTCTTATTTAATACCAATTTTATCAATATTTTTACTAGTAGGCGGAACATATTTCTACATTAATTATGGAAGCAAAAATATTAAAGAGGAGCACTCTAAGTATCTGGCATTAATAAATGACAATCATGATTTTGCTACTGGATTAAAGGGACTAGAATCTCTTACTACAGAAAAAGCAAAAGAAACTTTAAAATATATCGATCAAGAAGTGGAAATTGCAAGTAATTTGAAAAACATTGATAATCAATTAAAAAACTCTGATGTTGATTTTGCTAAAGAATTACTTGATAAAGTAAAAAAATTAGATACTAACAAGGTTTTTGATAAAGCTATTTCATACTTTAACACTAATATAGAAAACTATAATAAAGCTATGGATGAAATTGAAGAATTAGATGAAACAACTAATAATTTAAACAAGCAAATAGAAAAAATCGTCAATAAATACCATTTTGATTATAACAATCTTCGCAACGCTTTACTTGACCTAAATAATGAAAATAAAGCTGCACACACTCGCGATGGAAAAAAGAAGAATACGAACGCAAAAAATAAAGAAAGATCTAGCAACAAAAAAACTTCTTCAAAACCTAATACCCAAATCCATCCACGTATTGCGGGACAACAAGCGCCAGAAACATACAATACTATTAGGTATACTCAAGAGGGTAGTACAAGCAGAAATATTATAGAAAACGAACTTAAAGGTGATATTGCGAATTTTACTAATGAGCAAATAGATGAAGCTATCGCAAGATATAACGCAAAAAATAATGGTTAGCAGTTTGCTAACCATTATTTTTATTTTTCTACAGCCATTACTTCTATTTCTATATTACCATTTAGAGGTAGTGCAGCTACTTGGAAAGCTGACCTTGCAGGTAATACATCATTAAATTGTTCAGCGTATATTTTGTTAACTTCTACAAAGTCCGCAATATCTTTTAGTAAGACTAGTGTCTTCACAACATGATTCATTGAACTTCCGGCTTCTTCCAATATAGCCTGAATATTTTTAAACACTTGTTTAGCTTCTTCTAAAACACCACCATCTACCAATTTCCCAGTTTCCGGATTAATACCTAGCTGTCCCGAACAAAAAATAAGATTTCCTATTTTGTTAGCTTGAACATATGGTCCTATAGCTTTAGGAGCTTTTTCTGTATTTACTTTCTTAACTTCCATTTAAAATTCTCCTTTATTATTATTGATAACTTATATTATAAGGTCTAAAATTATTTTACCCAAATAGAGTGAGCCATATCAATATACAGCTCACCCTTAAAATTTTCCTATATTAGAATAACAACCAAAGATTAGCTCTCATATTTTTATAAGATACTAGTACTTTATTTATTCTCCTTCAGTTTCTGCAATAGCTTTAGCTTCTTCTTCTAATTTATCTATATGCATAAATTTATTCAAGTATCCTTTAAGTAAAATTAACACTACTCCTAAAACTATTACAACTCCACCAATGTATGTGAACACTTGTGTATAATTCAATCTAACTGTTAGTTTTGCAAGATATCCTGAAATAATATTCGCTAATGAGAATGTTAAATACCAAATACCCATTGCTAATGATGCGTATTTAGCTGGAGCAAGTTTATTAAACATCGCCATTCCGATTGGAGATAGGAATAATTCCCCTACCGTTAATAATACATAAGTAAGTAAAATATAAAATATATTAATTTTTAGTCCACTTTCCACATTACCATTTATTGTATTTAATCCAAAAACAATAACTACGAAGGCCAAACCAGAAATAATCATTCCTAGTCCCATTTTAGTACCTGTATCCCAGTCACCACGTTTTGTCTTACTAAGTTTTACCCATAGTGCACCAAATGTTGGAGCTAATATAACACATAGTAAACCGTTGAATGATACTAACCATGGGGTTGGAATTGTCCACCCAAAAATTGTTCTATCTACTGCTTTTTGAGTAAGAATAGCAAACGATGTTTGTGTTTGGAACCAAGCTGACCAGAATAGAGTAGAGAATATGAACATAACAGCCATAGCTTTCATTCTATCTTTATCTATTTGAGTTAGTGGGTGGTTAACAGATTTTTTAGCAGTTTTACTTGCTGTTGGATGTTTACCTTTATCCTTTATCCAAGTAGGCGCAAATACTGCAAATACGACAAATTGTAGGAATGCAAGAGCTGCTGCTACTAAGAAACCAACACGATATCCATAAGAAATAATTTTCCCATCACTAGCCACTTTGGCAAACCAACTATCTGTAACTAAACCAAAAATAATTGGACCAAATAGGCTACCAATATTAATTGCCATATAATAAATACTGTACGCTGCATCCTTCATAGTTACTTGGTCACGTTCATAAAGTGCACCAACCATAGCACTAATATTCCCTTTACCAATACCTGCTGCAAAAAGTAATAAGGCTAAACTAGCAATAACAGTCCACAATGCTCCAGTCGAAAAATACAGAGCTATATACCCAAAACAGCTGAACAATGTTCCTAATATAATAGATTTTTGAAGACCTAAATATTTATCTGCTAGCCATCCTCCAAGAAGAGCAACCATGTACCCAGCCGCACCATAATATCCATACAGGGTCACGGCAAATCCTTTTTCAAGACCTAATCCACCTTCTGCTGTTCCCGTTGTAAAGAACAAAATTAGAAATCCTATGATTCCATAAGCATATAAATTTTGTATAACAGTAGTGATATTTACTAAGTGAAGTCCTTTAGGATGCCTCATCTTTTCCATTTTTTCCATACTATTATCCTCCTTAAATTATTTATTATGTTTACGCTTTCATTATATACTATCTCTTTTTAAAAATCAATCTGTTTTAAAATATCTTAATCTACAAGAATAAATTTCCTAAATATATTTTACTATTTATTTCATATTAATACCATTTAATAAGAATACCTAGTAACAACTATATTTTTATTTAATATGTTTTTAAATTATAAAAAGAAACCCTATTTAATTAATAGGGTTTCTCACTATTTATAACTACTAAAATTAAAGAACAACTACATTAGCTGCTTGTGGACCACGCGCCCCATCTTCAACTTCAAATTCAACTTTATCGCCTTCTTTTAAAGTTTTAAAACCTTCTTTTTGAATGCTAGAAAAATGAACAAACACGTCTTTTTCTCCTTCTACTGCGATAAATCCAAATCCTTTTTCCTCGTTAAACCATTTTACTGTACCTTGTTTCATAAGTTACAATCTCCTTTTATTTTAAATTATTATCAATAATCAATCGTATTCTTGCTAGAAAGATAATAAATAAAATAAATGGGTTTATATCATTATTCACTTAAAAAACTTAAAATCTGTATTACAATTATTACTATATCTTTTATTGACTTTAGTAATTATAACCTATATTTTAAGTATACGCAAATGAAAAGATTTTCTTCTATATTGAAACAGTAAATATGTTTACAAAATTTTAGCACTGTAATCATTATATTAAGTAATGATTATTTTTATTATTTCATCATAAACTATCTTTAGAAATTGTAAAAAGCCCCTAAAGGCCTTTTTCAAGATTAAGATTAAAATTCTTCATCTTCACTCGTGATATTATATTTCGATACTATTCCATCATTATCAAAATCATAAACATCTTCATTTTCTTCCATATCTTCCTCTTCTACAAGAGCATCAACTTCATCATGAACATCTTCTTGTTCATCTTCTCCTAATTCTTCTAACTCTTCATCATCAATTTCAAATTTTTGAACACTTGGCTCAACAAAAGTTTTAATATCTTCTACAAATAAACTATCGCGAAGTTTCCAACTTCCATCTTCTACACATACAAAACGTCCATCTAAGTTTAAATCTGTATAAAAATACGCTGCTTGTGATGAAAATTCTTCTTCATCAACACCTCTTAGAGGCTTAATATAATCTAGAAAATCATAAATATTTAATTTTTCAATATTTTCTTCTACCATGTATACATAGCATAAGTCAACTAATGACATTGCTTTTACTTGTTCTGTGCTTAATTCATTTAATTTTACCATCTATAAAATAATTCCCTTCATCAAAATATATCTACATTTTTTCCGGAGCTGAAACCCCGATTAATTCCAAAGCATTTCTTAAAGTTATTTTTACAGCTGTTATTAACGCTAAATAACTTTGTGTTTGTTCTGCATTCTCTGTTATAACTTTATTGTTATTGTAGAACTTATGGAATGCACTCGCTAAATTCTGCAAATAGTTGCATATTCTGTGCGGCTCATAATTAGTTGCCGCTTGCGCCACTATTTCTGGATAATAGGCCAATGTTTTTAGTAATTCTACTGAATATTCATCTGTTAACAACTCATAATCACACTTATCTAAATTATAATTTTCTTGTTCCGTTGCCTGGCGTAAAATTGAACAGATACGCGCATGAGCATATTGAACATAATATAGTGGATTATCACTTGATTGTTCCTTAGCCACAGCAAAATCAAAGTCTAAGTGACTATCTGCACTTCTCATTACCAAGAAATATCTAGCTGCATCTGCTCCTACTTCATCAATTAGGTCACGAAGAGTAATAGCCTTACCTGTTCTCTTACTCATCTTAACTACTTCACCATTATTTAAAAGTTGCACCATTTGCATAATAAGAACTTCTAACTGATCAGCCTTATACCCCATCGCAACAATACTCGCTTTAAGACGAGCGATATAACCATGATGATCAGCTCCAAGTACATCTATTAATAAATCAAACCCACGATCAAGTTTATTTTTGTGATAAGCAATGTCACTTGTTAAGTATGTAAGTGAACCGTCAGCTTTAATAAGAACACGGTCTTTATCATCACCTGTTCCTAGTGCTGTTGTCTCTAACCAAAGAGCTCCATCCTTTTCATAAACAAATCCTTGTTCACGTAAAGAAGCCATAGCTTTATCTACTAAGCCATCTTCATATAGTGATTTTTCACTAAAATAAACATCATACTCTAGACCAAAATCACCTAAATCCTTTTTAATATTATCCATTTCATACGCAACAGCATAGTCACGAATAAAGCTCTCTAAATCTTCTCTTTCTAGTAATGAATCTGAAAATTCATCTTTTAATTTTTGTCCTAATACTTTTATATCTTCTCCATGATATGCATCTTCTGGCATTTCCGCTTCTAATCCTAAAGCTTGTTTGTAACGAACTATCGCTGAAATTACTAAGTTATTAATTTGGTTTCCTGCGTCATTTATATAATATTCACGTGAAATATCATATCCTGATTTTTTCATAATTCTAGCTAATGAATCTGAATATGCGGCATTTCGAGCATGACCTACATGAAGAGTTCCTGTGGGATTAGCCGATACATACTCTAAAAGAACTTTCTTACCTTGCCCTGTATTATTTTCTCCATATTTACAATCATCTGCTAGAATTTTCTCAATTATACTTCCTAAACTTGATTTTTTAACATAAAAGTTAATAAATCCTGGCCCTGCAATCTCTACCTTCTCTACCGCATCATCCGCAGGGATGTTTGCTATTATTTCCTCGGCAATAACTCGTGGATTTTTTCTTAATACCCTTGTTAATTGCATTGCAACATTAGAAGAAAAATCACCATTATCAGTATTTTTAGGTGTCTCTACATAAATATCGATTCCATCTATTTTCAATGTTTTCAAGGAATCTTGTAGCAATTCTACTATTTTATTTTTCACTAAAGTAACCTCCTTACTTAACTACCAATATTTTTCACTAATATTTTCAATTTATTTTGTTGTTTTTCTTGATCAAAAAATATATTATAAATAATCTCATGCATAACTAGATTATTTCTTGCCAGTTTATTTATTTTCACAAGCTGAGTATTTAATTTTATAACACCATAAACAGTTGTGTAATCACTGCTTTTGCGACTATATTCTATAGACATTTTTGAATTGTCTTTCTCTATACTAACACTTTCTTTCATTTTGTCAATAAAAATTTCTATTTTTTTCTCATTTTTATCAATATATTGTATTTTTTCATAAGTATTTTCTACTATATACTCTCCTTCGCACTTTTCTTCATGTACTTTTTTATCATCTACATATGTTGTTATTTTAATTTCCATACTTATTGTATACTTTCTAATTCTTCCTCTATTTCTAACCACGAATTATTCTTTTCTTCTAGTTCTGAAGTTAATTCTTTTAGCTTTCCATTCCATTCTTGTGTTTTTACTACATCAGTATAGACTTCTTCTTTCATTAACTCTTCATTAACTATTTTAATCTTACCTTCTAATTCATCAATTTGAAAAATAAGTTCATCGCGCATTCTCTCTAATTTTCTTATACGACGTTTTTCTTCCTTACCTAAGACATAATCATTTACTTCTTTAACCTTTGTTTCAACAACTTTTTCTTCTTTTAATCTTTTAGCAATTTTCTCTTGTTCACGCTTTTCCAAGTAATAATCATAGTTTCCTAAGTATATATTGTATCCTTCTTCTGTGATATCAAAAACTTTATTAGCTATTTTATTAATAAAGTACCTATCATGGCTGACAAAAAGAATAGTTCCTTCGTAGTTTTCAAGCGCTTCTTCTAAAACTTGTTTACTAGTTATATCAAGATGGTTAGTCGGCTCATCTAGTATTAATAAGTTATTTTTTTCTAGCATTAGTTTTGCAAGTTGCAATCTAGCTTTTTCACCACCTGATAAATCTCTTACGATTTTAAGAACATCATCACCTCTAAATAAGAAGCGCCCTAGTACTGTTCTTACTTCCGCTTCTTTCATAAGAGGATATTCATCCCAAAGCTCATTTAAAATAGTCTTTGACGATTCAAATTCTGCTTGTTTTTGATCATAGTAACCTAACGATACTTTGCTTCCATATTGAATGTTTCCACCAAGTTCTTTTTGTTTTTTCGCAATAGTCTTAATCAGGGTAGATTTTCCTATACCATTTTTTCCTACAATAGCTAGTCTGTCTCCTTTATAGACTGAAAAATTATATTTTTGACCTACTTGTTCCTCGTAGCCAACCTGTAAATCGTTAACTATTAGTACATCACGTCCACTTTGTTCTTTAATTCTAAATTCTATATTAGCTGCTTTATCATCTTTTCTAGGATTATCAATAATCTCCATCTTATCCAAGACTTTTTGGCGACTTTTTGCCATCTTACTAGTAGAAGCTCTAGCTATATTCTTTTGAACAAACTCTTCAAGACGTTTTATATCTTTTTGCTGACTAACATATTCTTTTAAATTCTTTTCATAATCTTCTTCATATTGGTACAAGAAATTAGAGTAATTTCCTACATATTTCTTCAATTTACCAAATTCTAAATTATAAACAACATTGACCACCTCATCAATAAAATATCTGTCATGACTAACTATAACTATCGCTCCATTGTAAGATGATAAATAATTTTCTAACCATGCAACATTTTCCATATCAAGATGGTTAGTCGGTTCATCTAATATTAATAAATCTGGTTCACTTAAAAGAAGTTTCACCATTGATAACCTGGTTTTTTCTCCACCAGAAAAAGTACTTATTTTTTTATCAAAAACTTCTTTATCAAAATCTAATCCATACAAAACACTATCTATTTTACTTTTATAATGATAATCTTTATGTGTTAAAACTTGATTTTGCAATCTATCATATTTATCTAATAACCCTGGGTTGCTTTCTATATTTTCCGAAGTTAATTCATACGATATTTTCTCTAATTCTTTTTCAAGTTCTATAATCTCATTAAAACAAGTTATCATTTCTTCATATATAGATAAATCTTCTCTTACTATAAATTCTTGTGATAAATAACCTATTGTTGTATCTTTTGAAACAGTCCTTTCTCCATTATCAAAATCAATTTCACCAGAAATAATTTTTAGCAATGTACTCTTCCCTGCTCCATTGCGTCCTACAATAGCAACTCTATCTTTATCATTGATTTCCATTTTCACATTAGAAAAAACTTCATTAACTACGAAGTTCTTTGTTACATTGTTTAGCTGAATTAACACACTCTATCTCCTTTCTTTATTTTTCATTTTTCACCATAACTGAAATATTATATCATAATACGCTTTAAAACGCTAATATTCACAACACTTTTCCTCACATTTTAGTTTTATTTTAATTGATATTTATTCTCAGTTAATTTCTAGAAAGTCAATTTTATTTTTTATATTTCTAAATATAATTTTTATATAATTTTATTTAAGTTCTACTTAATATCTTTTTTTTAATAAACTTAATAAATACATCACTTTTTCTGCACATAGTTATAAGAAAATATTTATTGTTGGTTTTTCTCTTTATTCTAACTTAGTATGCTATAAACTTGTTATTTTCCCATATTTTATTGTTACAAACTTATTAAAATGTTATAATACAAATATAAAAATTATTATTTTTGGAGGAGTTTTTTATTATGAAACTTAAAAAATTATTATCAGTTTTTATAGCTGCAGGATTAGTTTTTACAGCTGCAGGATGCGGTAGCAAATCATCTTCAAATGAACCAGCTGACTTTGTAGCAGGGGTATCACTAGATAAACCATTAAAAGTTGATAAAGAAGCCGGAACTGTTACAGTTCTTACTAAAGTTAATGGTAAATATTTTAATGAACCTACTCGCCACAACTCTGTAGAACAAAGTGGAACAAATGGTGCTAAATCTGTTTTCACTGCATATGTTAAACCTGAAGATTTCTACAATGCTCTTATCGAAATCGGTGCTAAACCAGGGGAAAACATGACTATGAATAATGCTACTACTACTCACGTTGAAGGTACACCTATAAAAGTTGAAGTAACTTGGAAAGGGGCTGGAAAAAACTATGATATAAATGAAGTAGTAAAAGATAGCAACGGCAAACAAATCAACTTCCGTTTCGGCGGAAACTTAGCTATGGCTAAAGAAAAAAACACTGGTTGCTTATCTTGTTTAGATAGCTGTCCAGTAGGTATTATCTCTAATGATGCTTATACTTATGGAGCGGTAGAAACTAGAAAAGAAGTTAAATTCACTGGTATTGACAATGTTCTTCCTGAAGACGGAACATATATTGCAACTATTTACAGTATAAAAAAATAGACACCTAACAATAGTCAGAGTTGAATCAATACTCTGGCTATTGTATAAATAAAGCTTAGGAGAGATTTAATGAAACGTTTAAGATTATTATTTTATTTTACAAGTGTCGGTATCGCAATTGGATACTTCTTCGCATTTCTATTGTTCTTCTTTGTTCAATTTGAAATGTTAGCCGACCAAACTCTTGTTATATTTGTTTGGACAGTTTACGGAATTATGACCGGATTATACTTCAAACGTATTAATCGTAAATATACATTCTTTATTATAGAAGGTATTATTATTGGCGCTGCTCTTATTACTGGTAAAATTACCACCTTACTTTATATAGCGCGTGAAGTACTACACGCTGGTAGCCTGAGTCAGATAAAAGTTCCTTTCTTAATTGGTTTAGCAATTGTCAACTTAATCAATATTTACATTATTATGACTCTTCCTAAATACCAAAAAGTTTACACTAAAGAAGAAAGAAAAGCTTTAAAAGAAAAAGAAGTTAAACTTAGTGACCTTCGTGAAGTAAATCCAGAAGAACTTAAAAAAGAAAAAGCTCAACGCAAAACAGCTCGTTATATCACTATCGCTGCTTTCGCTATTTTCTTCTTAGTTTACTTTACTGTTCCAAGTTTCAAACAAGGTATTAATACAGCATTCGCTACTTTATCACAATTTGATACTAATGCAGTTATTGAATATTTACGAGGTTGGGGAGCTTGGGCTGCTGTTGTTTCTAGTATCCTTATGGTTTTACAATCTGTTGCCGCACCTATTCCAGCATTCTTAATTACTTTATCTAATGCTGCAATCTTCGGCTGGGTTATTGGAGCTATTCTTTCTTGGTCATCAGCTATGGTTGGAGCTGCTGTATGTTTCTACATTGCGAGAGGACTTGGTCGTGACGTTGTTGAAAGATTAACAAGTAAAGGAGCTATGGCAAGTATAGACGTATTCTTCGAACGTTATGGTGATAAAGCTATCCTTATCTGTCGTCTATTACCATTCGTATCATTCGACTTTGTAAGTTATGCTGCAGGTCTTACTAACATGGGATTCTGGAGATTCTTTATTGCAACAGGGATCGGTCAACTTCCAGCAACAATCGTTTACTCTTATGTAGGGGGAACATTATCTGGTGGTGTCCGTAACTTGTTTATCGGACTAATGTGCTTATTTGCATTATCTATCGTTATCGGTATTATGCAAAGGGTTTACAATGATAAGCATAAAAAAGAAGAAGAACTTAAAGCTTCTGAAAACTAATAAATTCAAAAAAGAATTCGAAGAAATCATAATTATTTCTTCGAATTCTTTTGTTCTTAATTTATATAGATAATCCTTTTTGTGTTAGTCGTTTTAAAAAGAAGAAATTCTCTAAATCGATAATTATCTCGTCTCCTTCAAAATTCAACCTAGGATCTATGTATACCTCAAAATCATCAATCTCATACTTCATATAAGTATCTCTAATAAAGTTTTCTATTGTTGAAACCTCAACAGTTCTATTTACTCTACCACCTCAGCAAAATTGCTCGTAATAGATACAAATTATTTGTTTTTTATTTTGTGCTTTTAAAAATTGCTGTGCTTTTTCTGTAATTCTTATTTCCATACTATATACCTCTATTCTATCGCTTTTAGCGATTCTACCATATTTACTTTTTTTAATCTTCTATGCATTATAGCCATAACAAATATTATTATTACTAATGTTACTCCAGTTGATAATGCATATACTGCAATAGGCACCCTACTACTAAACATCATAGTTCTACTTGCTAATTCTAATATTATTTTCAAGTATAGTCTGTACGCTATATAATTACCAATAACAATACCTATTATGCTCAAATAAAATATCTCCCTAAATACGTAAATTGTTACTTCACGCGGATAAAAACCAAGAACTTTAATTGTTGATAATTCTCTTTGACGTTCTGAAACATTAACATTTATTAAATTATAAAGCACCACAAGCGCAAGGGCTAATGAACATAAGACCATAACAACAACTATTATATCTAATCCACTAATAAAATTATCAAGATTTTCTTGGATTTTTGAATTATCACTCACATTCGCTACATAGGGATTATCTTGAAGTTTACTCGCCATTTTTTCTACTTCATCCGAATTATTCATTTTTATTATAAAACTATTGTCAGAGTATGTTTTATCAAATACTTTAGAAAAGTATTCTCTATCCATATATAAGATATTCCCAAAATAATTTTTATTAATAGCTCCTATCTTTAATGTATATTCTTTTTCATTTATAATAACTTTGAAATTATCACCTACTGATAAATTATATAAATAGGCTAATTTTTCATTTATTACAATGGAATCTTTAGGTAATTCTATATTACTTCTATTATCCATTAACGTTATATAATCTTTATAATCATTTCTATCTAAGGTTACTAATTGAGCTGTATCTAATACCTCATTATTTTTTTCTACTGTAGCTTTTTGAACATTGACCTTCGTAAAGTTTTCTACATTAGAATTGCTTCCTATTTCTTTAGAAATCTTATCGATGTCTTCTTTTTCTGCATAGGGGTTATACGTCGCTAAAACATCAATTTTATTAATTATTTTAAATTGTTCATTAGAAATATCTATAACACCAAAACGAATAGCAAATCCAATAAACATTAATGTCAGACACCCCATAACTCCAAATATAGTCATAAACATACGAACTTTATAACGAAAAATATTTCTAAAGGTTACTTTCCTTAAAAATGATAACCTCTTCCAAATAAAACTTACATTTTCTAAAAATATTCTACTTCCACTACTAGGTGCTTTAGGACGTAATAAATAAGCACTTCTTTCTTTAAGATTTTTCCGAAGTGGGATAAACACCGCCAATAATATACACAAAATAGATATTAAAAATGCTAAGGCTATGATGTGTAAATTATAAACTATATACGGTTCTTTCAGTGTGAAAAATCTCGAATATGAATTATATATTATTGGGACAATAACTAAATACCCTGCAATAATTCCTAGAATTGTTCCTATTACAGTTGACACTCCGCCGTAAATATAATATTTTTTAAAAATTTCTTTATTAGAATATCCTAATGCTTTCAATGTTCCTATACTGGTTCTATTTTCATCTACCATTCTAGTTAGGGTTGTCAACGATACTAAAATAGATACTGAAAATAAAAATATTGAAAAGACATTCGCCAAGAATGATAAACTTCCTGCTGAATCAATAAACTCTGCATAATGAACCAATCCTCTAATATTTTCGACATTAAATCTAGGATAATTAGTTTCCTCAAAAGCCCTTTTAGAAACTTCTAATTTTTTTTTATTATCTTGTAGTTGCTTTTTCGCTTCATTTAATTTCGAACTTTGTTCAGTATATCTTTCTGCATCGACATTTTTTAACAGTTCTAATCTCTCCAAATTAGAAGCTAATTCTTTTTCTATAGAAGCTAATCTTTTTTCGCTCTCTTTAATTTTTTGAGATGTATTAGACTTATAATTTTTTTCATCAACTAGTTTTCTTTCCTTTAATATATCTATAAGTTGATCGCGACTCTTGTTAACTTCTTCTATATATTTTTTATCGCTATATTTATATGATATACCTTTTAGCTTTATATTTACTCCTGTTGCGTTATTAAATTGGAAATTTTCTTTATTTATATATCCAAAATAACTATTATTTGTAGGATTATTATTAGACACTTCAATATGATCTGCACCATGGACATACCCTACAACTTTATATGAATAATTTCTTAATTTTTTTTCTTCACTTTTATCATCTACTAAATTTACCGTATCGCCGATTTTATAAATTTTTCCCAATGAATCTACTACGGCTATTTCATTGTTGTTTGTAGGTAATTTCCCCTTAATTACCTTCGGTGTAGCTAATTCTTTTGGTAGAGTCTCTATATCAATACTATTAGTACTATTTTCTAGCTTATAATTTTTTTTGTTATATGTTTCTAGTTTATCTATATTTTCTAATTTTCTTATTTCATCAATGTCACCATCATTGATTCCAAAGTCATTAGTTACCCTTAAATCATATATATTATGTTGTTCTAATGTCTTATTATAGGTATTTACCATCGCTGGCGTTGTTTCTTTAAGCCCTATAAAAACAAAAACACCTAAAAACATTATAATCATAATTGACACAAATTTAGATTTTGTTTTTGAAATTTCTCGTATTATATCTTTATTTAATGCTTTCATAACTTCTACCACTCAATTTCATCTATATTTTTTGGAGTCTGATTAATAAAAACATTTTTTACTTTAGCATCATAGATTTCTATTACTTTATCCGCTGTTTGAGCTATCGAACTATTGTGAGTAATTACTATAACTGTCTTTTTCTCATTCTTACAATATTCTTTTAAAATTTTTAAAATATGTTTTCCTGTTTTATAATCTAAAGCACCCGTAGGCTCATCACAAAGTAATATTTTCGGATTTTTAGCTATAGCACGTGCTATAGCTACACGCTGTTGTTCTCCCCCAGAAATTTGACTCGGAAAATTATTAACCCTATTCTCCAAACCAACTAATTTTAAAATCTCTAAAGCATCTTTAGATTTTTTTACTATTTGATTAGCTAATTCTACATTTTCTAAGACACTAAGATTAGGTATTAAATTATAGAATTGAAAAACAAAACCTATATCTTGACGACGATATTCTGTTAGCTCTTTCTCATCAATTCCAACTATCTCTTTACCAAAAATATTTACACTCCCTGAAGTTGCATTATCCATTCCGCCTAGTATATTTAATAACGTACTCTTCCCTGCCCCACTAGGCCCAAGAATAACGACAAATTCACCTTCTTCTATCTCGAAGCTTATTTTATCATTAGCAATTACTTTATTATCAGATTTTCCATATTCTTTTACTAAATTACTAACTATTATCTTTCCCATAATACATACTCCTTTGCTTTTTACTATAGTATATCATAATCTATTATCAATTATCTTAAAAGTTGTTTATGGAGAACAAAAATACTTAAATATTTACCTTAAACAAATTTCTTTACATGAATATCTAATAATATTATAATAACAAATACCTATAATTAATACTTTATTAATAAAAGTTAGAAAGGAGCTATATGTTTATGTTATATATTTATGAATATCCTTCATGCTCGACATGTAGAAAAGCTAAAGAACTATTGACCTCTCATAATATTGAAGCTACATACTTCAATGTGAAAGAATCTACATCAACAGTTGAAACTTTTAAAAAACTAATTGAGACTTTTGATTTACCACTAAAAAAATTGTTTAATACAAGTGGTTTAGTATATAAAGAACTAGATCTTAAAAATAAACTAGATACACTATCTCTTGATGAAGCATTAGAATTACTACATAATAACGGTATGTTGATAAAACGTCCCCTTGCTTTTGACTTTGAAAATGATATTCTATTATTAGGTTTTAAGGAAAAAACTTGGGAAACTGCACTTTTGTAAAAAAACAATATAATTTCTATTGATATTTGATATAAAAAATGTTATAATTGGAAAGATGTGAAAACATTAAATTACGATGTTCCTCTGTTAATCAAGTATTAGTAATGAGCATTTTGTAAAAAAAGGAGAAAGAAAAATGAGCAAAATCATTGAAGCGATTACTAAATCGCAATTAAGAACAGATATTCCTGAATTTAAAGCTGGGGATACAGTAAGAGTACACGTTCGTATCGTTGAAGGTGGGCGTGAACGTATCCAACAATTTGAAGGAGTAGTTATCAAACGTCGTGGTGGAGGTATCTCTGCTACTTATACTGTACGTAAAATTTCAAACGGTGTTGGAGTTGAAAGAACATTCCCTGTTCACACTCCAAAAGTTGAAAAAATTGAAGTTGTACGTAAAGGTAAAGTTAGACGTGCTAAATTATACTACCTACGTAACTTACGTGGTAAAGCTGCTCGTATCAAAGAAATTCGATAATAAGAGTATAAATAAAAGTCCTATTACTATACGTTTTAGGACTTTTTATTTTATTTATATAATAACAAGGTACTTATATAACAAACGCTATATAAGTACCTTGTTTTAATCTTTACCTACTTTTTATTTTTTGTTTTATCCTTCTATATAGATATACTATTATATTCATTACAATACTAGCAAATACCACCGGCATATATACGTTTAAAACCGATGCCCCAACTTCTTTACCTTGTATCATTTTGAAATATATACCTAAAACTAATACTATTAAAGCCACAGCATTTATCAAAAGTGGAGATAACCACAATTTTTTAAAAGCAATATTCAGAATATGCGTTATAAACCATGATCCTAATATATACCATTTACTATATGTATACCAATATGCAAGTAGATATAAAATATACATTATTTAAGCTCCGCTAAAAATCTTGAGGTGATTTCTTGGGGCCTTGTTATAGCTCCACCTACTACCATGCAATGAGCGCCCGCTTCTAATGCAGCTTTTGCTTCTTTTGGTTCATGAATTTTCCCTTCAGCTATAACTGGTATTTTTACATTTTTTACTATTTCTTTAACTAGGCTAGGATCAAATTTTTTTGATACTGTAGTATATGGCGTGTATCCATTCATTGTAGTCCCAACAAAATCTACGCCTGCTTTTTCAGCCTCGATGGCTTCTTCTAGGTTTGAAATATCTGCCATAAGAACTATACTTGGATATTTCTCTTTTATCTCTTTTACAAACTCACTTGGCGTTTTCCCGTCTCCACGCTCTCTATTAGTGCAATCAAGAGCTATAATATCGGAACCCACTTCTACAAGTTTATCTACTTCATCCATAGTCGCTGTTATATATGTTGCATACCCTGGATAAGATTTTTTAATTATTCCAATAACTGGTAAATTTGTTTGCTCTTTTATTTGTTTTATATCTACAATACCTTGAGCTCTAATAGCTTTTACACCAGCATTTTTAGCTGCTTGAGCCATAAGACACATTACGCCACCTTCTTCACGATAAAGTGGTTCTCCTGGTAATGCTTGGCAAGAAACTATAAGCTCTCCACGTAGATATTCATATAATTCTTTTTTGTCCATAATCTTATCCTTTCACGGCTCCCAAAGTAACCCCTTGAGTAAAGTAATTTTGGAAACAAATAAACACAATTATCATTGGTAGAGAGGCAAGTGATGCCCCTGCCATTAATAGCCCATAATCATTTGAAAACTCTTGTCCTTGCGCTAAAGCTGCAAGACCTAACGGTAATGTTGACATATCTGGTGTATTTGAAAAAATAAGTTGCGAGAAGTAGTCGTTCCAACTTGCGATAAATGTGAAAATCGCTAACGCCCCTATACCCGGTTTAATTATCGGTAATGCAATGTTTGTAAATGTTCTAACTTCACCACAACCATCAATTCTTGCAGATTCAAGCAGTTCACGAGGTATAGCTTGAGAGAATTGTCTCATTAAGAATACCCCAAAAGGCCATCCTACAGCTGGTAAAATCAAAGCATAATATGTGTTCATTAAACCAAATTCAGTAATTAAGTTTAATAAAGGAATTAAAATAACTTGTTTTGGTAATGCCATAGCTGCAACAAATACCATAAAAATTACTTTTACTCCTGGAAATTGTTTTTTAGCTAATGCATATCCTGCTAATGCAGAAGTAATACAAACTAAAAGTGTTGTCATAACTGAGATAAATACTGAGTTAAAGAACCATCTTAATGTATTTGGTGTAAATAATTTTTCATAGTTTTCTAAAGTTGGTGATGTTGGCCACCATTCTGGCGGAATAGTAATTGCCACATCTTGTAGCTTAAACGATCCTGTAGCTATCCAATAAAATGGGAAGATAAAGAATATCGTTAAACCTAGTAAAATAATTATAGATATGATTTTAAAAATACTAATATTTTTCATGTTCTTCCTCCTAATCATCATCACTAGATAAGAATTTAAACTGTAGGATAGAAATTATACCTATAATAACTGCAAGTATAATTCCCATTGCACTTGCGACACCATGGTTACCATTCTTAATAGCTGCTTCATATACTAAATACATGATTGTACTTGTTCCATAGTTTGGCCCTCCTGCTGTTAATAGCTGGATTAAGGCAAATATTTGGAATGAGTTAATTGTTGTTACTACAACAATATATAATGTTGTAGGTTTAATTAATGGCCAAGTTATTTTTGTAAATACTTGCCATTTAGTTGCGCCATCAATTTCTGACGCTTCTAATAACTCTTTTGGAACGTTACCAAGAGCTGCAACATATAGAATTATCGGTTGACCTAATGATGTCGTGATAAGTATCGTTATAATCGCATATAATGCAGTCTTAGGATTTCCTAGCCAATCAACATTCTCACTAATAAGATGCATAGATTTGAACACATAGTTTAAAATACCATATTCTGGGTGGTAAATCCATGCCCATACAACTGTTACTGATACTACTGATGAAATAGCTGGAATATAGAATACTCCACGGAAGAACGATCTTACAACCGCACTCTTATTATAAATTGTTACGGCAACAAAAATCGATACAACAACTACTATAGGAACTGCAACTACTGTTACAATAACCGTATTAACAAGAGATTTCATAAATGGTTCATGGATTGTTGCTCCATTACCACTAAAAAGTAAATCTGAATAGTGTTTTAAACCAACGAACACTGGGTTCTTCTTAGCAAAACTATATAATGACAATTGTAATCCACGCAACATTGGAACTAAAACAAATGTTATAAAAAACAAACTAACCGGCAGTATAAATAAATACGCACTAAAGTCTATTTTTCTTTTTTTCTTTATAGCTTTCATAGGACCTCCTCAAATATATCAATTATTTTATATAAAGAAGGGATAGAAGCAAGTCTATCCCTTCATCGTCAAATTATAATGCTTCTTTTATAGTTTTATTTGCATCTTCTACAAATTTATCTAACCCTTCTTTAGGTGTAGTTTTTCCGTTTAACACACCTTGAACCATATTGAACCATAGAGGTCTCATTTTAGCAAATCCAGGTATTGTATTGTAGTAAGGTCCGAATTGATCTGTTAAACCTTCTGCAAATTTAAGTTCTTCTGAATCGTATAATCCTTTTTCATCCTTTTTAGCTGAGAAGTTTCCAGAAGCTAATAGAGTACGTTTACCCCATTCTTTATCATTAATCATAAAGTCAACGAATTTTTTAGCTGCTGCCGCTTTATCTGCATCACCATTATCAAAGATAGCTGGCCCTGCTACTAGGTATTCATATTTAGCTTTTCCACTATTGTTAGGGAATGGTAAGAATTTGTAGTTGAAGCCACTAGCGTGTGATGCTGCAGTACCTGGAGAGAATAAGATTGTAGATGCTGCTCTACCTGATTTGAAAGCTTCTAATGCATCTTTAGCTTCTAATGCAACCCCTTGTCCTAAAAGACCTTCGTCGTAAGCTTTTTTAACCCATTCTAATCCTTTAACACCTTTTTCATCATTAATAGTATATTTTGAAACATCTTTGTCTGTAATCCATGAATCGAAAAGGTTAGAAACAAATGCTCTTGGCCCTTGGTCTCCTGCTTGTGATTTAGTATAGAATAGCGCTGGAGTAATGTTTGGATCTTTTTCTTTAACAGCTCTTAAGAATTTTTCATATTCCTCTACTGTCCAGTTTCTACCTGGTTTATCTAAAGGTAGTAAGTTTGTTACTCCTAATTTGTCTGTTAAATCTTTGTTAACACCCATTAAGAATGGCGCTACCCCTTGTGGATACATGTAAAGTTTATCTTTATAGCTTGAAGCTTTAACTGCTGCTTCATTTAATTTTGATTTATCTACATCATCTAAAGGTACTAATAAATCTTTTGCAGCCCATGCAATAACACGCCCTGGAGCATCATAGATTACATCTGGTGCAGTTTTAGACTGAATAGCTGTTTCAATCTTAGCAGGTCCATCTGTGAATTCAATTTTTTGATACTTAACTTTAATATTAGGGTTTTTAGCTTCGAATGCTTTAATTAACGCTGCATCGAAATCCTCTGTTTTACTAAATTCTTTATCTTTTGTAAATTGAGGGAAATCCCAGTAAGTAATTTCTACTTTTTTATTAGGATCTGCTTTTTTCTCTTCCTTTTTTCCTCCTACACAACCTGTAAGAATTAATGCAGTTGTAGTTGCTGCAACTAACAGTTTGTTTATTTTTCTCATAATTTGAGTCCTCCTTGTTTTTTTGTTTTTTATAAATTTGACGTCTAAGTTAAAATATTTTGTTAAAACTATATTATTCTAAAATACTTAATTCAGTTTCAGCATCAAAATAGTGTGCTCTATTCATATCAAGAGCAAATGTAATCTCATCACCCATCTTAATATTTTGTCTTGAGTGAACAATAGCTTTTACGTTTTCTCCGTTAAGATCTGTATGTACAATATACTCTGATCCTAGTAGTTCAGCTACTATAACTTTTGAAGTTATTTTAGCATGTGAATATGTCTCAAGAACTAATGGGTCATTAGAGATATTTTCTGGTCTTATACCTAAAACAACTTCTTTACCTTCATAACCTAATTCTTTCAATCTAGTATAATGTCCTTCAGGAATTTCTATAACTCCTCCATCTTTTGTTTGGAAATTATGTTCTACTATTTTCCCTCTTAAAAAGTTCATTGTTGGGGCACCAATAAATCCTGCAACAAATAGATTTTCCGGATGGTCATAAATCTCTTTTGGACTTCCTACTTGTTGAACAATACCTTGTTTCATTACAACAATTCTATCCGCCATTGTCATCGCTTCAGTTTGGTCATGTGTTACATAAATTGTTGTTGCTCCTAAAGTATTATGGATTTTGATAATTTCAGCTCTCATATTACTTCTAAGCTTCGCATCTAAATTTGATAATGGCTCATCCATTAGGAATACTTTTGGACTTCTTACTATTGCTCGTCCAAGCGCAACCCTTTGTCTTTGTCCACCAGATAATGCTTTAGGCTTTCTATCTAATAATTCCTCTAAACCTAAAATCTTCGCAGCTTCTTCCACTTTAGCTTTTATTTCTTCTTTAGGAACTTTTCTAAGTTTCAATGCAAAAGCCATATTATCGAAAACAGTCATATGTGGATATAATGCATAACTCTGAAATACCATTGCAATATCTCTATCTTTTGGTTCCACATCATTTACCAACTTATCTCCAATATAAAACTCTCCTTCGGTAATATCTTCAAGTCCTGCAATCATTCTTAGTGTTGTAGACTTACCACATCCAGATGGACCAACAAATACAACAAATTCTTTATCTGCTACTTCTAAATTAAAGTCTGTTACGGCACAAAATCCATTATCATATTTTTTATATATTTTTTTCAGTGATAAACTTGCCATGCTGACCTCCTAAATTTTTATTGTATATTTAATGTGTCAACCACATATTATCACATAATTTTAATTTTGTAAAGGCTTTATTTTTTTCTATTATAACATTTTTTACTTAGCTGTTTTTATTATTTTTATATTTTAATAGAACAATTAACGAACCAATATATTATATAATATCCCTTTTTAACACCTTTTTTTATTCTTTTATAGTTAAAACAAACAAAAACAAATAAAAAATAGATTTGGTAATATCTATTTAAATTTTAAACAAAATTACTCATATCATAAGTTAACACATTAATACTACAACATAAAACTATTCTTTTATAAATTGTTCTTTACATAGTTTTTAGTAAACCACATTATACTACTCTATATCATCTCAACTTATCTACATCTATTTATTTATTAATATTCCATAATAAAGACTTTAATTATCTAATAATATACCGAGTTATCCTTATTTTATCAATTTTGATTATACCAACTCTTATACTTATATTAAGTATTATTTTTACATTATTAATGCATATGAAATATAAAAAATAGAAGTCCCCTCAACTTCTATTTTTCATATTTTTTATTTTCTTCCTTATTATAAATTATAGGTTCAATTTATAATCTTCAGGTTTAACATAGTTTTTCTTTACCATGTAATAATATACTGCATAAGATAATACTGCTGGCAAGATAAAATGTAGTATTACTATCTCTATCAATAGTATCATATGATTTGTATAACCTGACATCGTTTGCCATGTCATAAGTTGTCCTACAAGTCCAGATGTCCCCATTCCACCTCCTGCAGGATTATTTTCCATCTTGCATACCAATGTCGCTATTGGCCCAAGTATAGCACTCGCAACTATTGGAGGTATCCAGATAACTGGTTTTTTCATTATATTTGGAACTTGCAACATAGAAGTCCCCAACCCTTGAGCTAAAAGGCCATTCCAACCATTTGCTTTAAAACTTATTACTGCAAAACCAACCATCTGCGCTGCACAACCTACCGTTGAGGCACCCGCTGCTATTCCTGATAACCCTAAAATAATAGATAATGCAGCAGAGCTGATAGGTAATGTTAGTATAATACCCATTATTACAGAAACAACTATTCCCATTATGAATGGCTGAAGTTCTGTTGCTTCACGTATAAATGTTCCTAATATATTCATTCCATTTTTCAAATATGGTCCAGTAAAATATCCAACTATTCCTCCGATAACGATTGTTACAAATGGTGTAACTATTATATCAATCTTTGTTTTTCCAGAGACTAATCTCCCGATTTCTGCGGCTATAACTACAGCTATAAAGGCACCCAAAGGATCTCCAGAGCCATTAATAACCAGTTTACCTTGCTGAATAAGACTATTTGTCCCTAAGTTAGAACCAAAGGCACCTAAGAACCCTACAACTCCTGAGGCCAAAACTACTAATCTAGGTGCTTTAAGTGCATAAGCTATACCTATCCCTATTACCGGACCAGTAAGTGCCATAGCTATTGTAGCAACAGCTATTAGAAATGAAGATATTCCTCCACTTAAATTTATAGCTATTTGCTTTATAATAAGTCCTATTATAAGTGTACAAAATAGCCCTAAAGCCATCCCGTTCAATGCAACAATAAAGTATCTATTAAATAATTTTGATACTAAACTCCCTTTTTTCATATTAAAAACCCTCATCTTTCTTAATTTTCTAATAAATATGAAGTAGTCCCTTATTAATAACCTAATATAGATTTTTTATTTTAATATTATTTTAATAATTTATATATTATTTCAATCTATTAAAGGTATATCTTGGCTACACCCTTAGATATTAGTATATATTTTTGTTTTCTTATTCATTATATAAATACTTACTCATCTTGTCAAATATGAAGTGTAATACATCCCTATATTTTACGACCCAATTATTACCGCTCTATACATTTCAATGTACTATAAAAAAGGCTAATGCATTTAGTCATTAGCCTTTTATGTTTATTATCGTTTGATGTTGTAGAACGCACGAACACCTGGGTATTCAGCTGTTTCGTATAACTCATCTTCAATACGTAATAATTGGTTGTATTTAGCAATACGGTCTGTACGGCTAAGAGAACCTGTTTTAATTTGTCCAGCATTTGTTGCTACTGCGATATCTGCGATTGTTGCATCTTCAGTTTCTCCAGAACGGTGAGAAATAACTGCTGTGTAACGAGCGCGTTTAGCCATTTCAATAGCGTTTAGAGTTTCAGTTAAAGTACCAATTTGGTTAACTTTGATTAAGATTGAGTTACCAACACCTTTTTCGATACCTTCTGATAGTTTTTTAGTATTTGTTACGAATAAATCATCACCTACTAATTGTACACGATCACCGATACGTTCAGTAAGAAGTTTCCATCCGTCCCAGTCGTTTTCATCCATACCATCTTCAATAGTGATAATTGGATATTTGTTTACTAATTCTTCTAAGTAATCAACTTGCTCAGCTGAAGTACGGTGTGCTCCACCTTCTCCTTCGAATTTAGCATAGTTGTAAACTCCGTTTTCGTAGAATTCTGATGATGCACAGTCGAATCCTAAGAATACATCTTTACCTGGCTCAAGTCCAGCAGCTTTAATAGCTTCTAAGATAGTTTCTACTGCATCTTCTGTTCCTTCAAATGTTGGAGCGAATCCACCTTCATCTCCTACTGCAGTTGATAAACCACGAGCATGTAATAATTTTGCTAAGTTATGGAATACTTCAGCTCCCCAACGTAAAGCTTCTTTAAATGTTGGAGCTCCCACTGGTAAAATCATGAATTCTTGGAATGCTATTGGCGCATCTGAGTGAGATCCACCATTAACAATGTTCATCATTGGAGTTGGTAATTCTTTAGAGTTAGTTCCTCCTAAATATCTATATAGAGGTACTCCTAATGAATCTGCTGCAGCATGTGCTACTGCTAAAGACACACCTAGAATAGCGTTAGCCCCTAGACGTCCTTTGTTTTCAGTTCCGTCAAGTTCGATCATAGCATAGTCAATAGCTACTTGATCAAAAATATCAAATTTACCTTCTAATAAAGGTGCGATTTCTTCATTAACGTTAGTTACAGCTTTAGAAACACCTTTACCTAAGTAGCGTCCTTTATCACCATCACGTAATTCAACAGCTTCATATTGTCCTGTTGATGCTCCTGATGGTACTAATGCACGTCCAAATGCTCCTGATTCGGTTGTTACTTCAACTTCTACAGTTGGATTACCACGTGAATCTAAAACTTCTCTTGCATATACTTCTGCGATAATATCAAATGTTTTTGCTAACATTAACTTTCTCCTTATTGTTTAATTTATAATTTTATTATACTATAATTTATTTTGTTTTGCTAAAATTAAGCTAATTTTCCGCCTTCTAAAAGCGCTAAGAATGAATCAACTTTAAGCGATGCTCCACCTACTAATGCTCCATCTACATCTGGGCAAGCTAGGTATTCTTTCACGTTCTCAGGTTTTACTGAACCACCATATTGAACACGCACTTTGTCAGCAACTTCTTTTCCGTAAAGACCTTCTACAATGTCACGCACTGCTTTACACATTTTTTGTGCATCTTCTTTAGTTGCAGATTTCCCAGTTCCAATTGCCCAAATTGGTTCGTAAGCAACAACAAGTTTCTCCGCTTGCTCTTTTGTTAAACCAGCAAGGTCAACTTGCAATTGAGAAGTAATAACTTCTACCGCTCTTCCAGCTTCATACTCTTCTAGAGTTTCACCACAACATACGATAGGTACTAAACCATTTTCGAATGCAGCAATAGTTTTTTTGTTAATTAATTCATCAGTTTCCCCAAAGTATTCACGTCTTTCAGAGTGACCTAATATTACATATTTAACACCTAAATCGTTTAATACATAAGGAGAAATTTCTCCTGTGAATGCTCCACTTTTCTCAAAGTGACAGTTCTCAGCACCAATCGCTAATTCACTACCCTTAATTAATTCTACTAATGCTTCTAAATGAGTAGCTGGTGCACAAATAGCTGATTCTACTGAAGATGCTGCTGGAACTTTTGTTGCAACTTCTTTAGCAAACTCACGCGCTTCTTTTACTGTTAAATTCATTTTCCAGTTTCCTGCGATAAATGGGATTCTTGACATAACGTTACTCTCCTTGAATTTTTAAAAAATTATTTATTTGATAATGAGTCAATACCAGGTAATACTTTTCCTTCAAGATACTCTAAAGATGCTCCTCCACCAGTTGAAATATGAGAGAATTTTTCAGCGTATCCTAGAGAAATAGCAGCAGTTGCACTATCACCACCACCAATAATAGTAGTAGCACCTTCTAAGTTTGCAATTGCTTCACAAACCCCGATAGTCCCTTTAGCAAAGTTTGGCATTTCAAACACACCCATAGGTCCATTCCAAATTACAGTTTTTGCTCCTTCAAGAGTTTTCTTGAATAGTTCAACTGATTTCGGGCCAATATCCAACCCTTCCTCATCAGGTTGAATATCTCCTGCTGCAACACGGCTTGGTGCATCGTTAGAAAATTCTTTAGCAACTACTGTATCAATAGGTAAAACAAGTTTATCTCCAGCTTTAGCCATAAGCTCACGAGCATATTCAACTTTATCATTTTCACAAAGTGATATACCTATTTCCTTACCTTGTGCTTTCATGAAAGTATAAGCCATACCTCCACCGATAATTACTTTATCCGCTTTTTCTAATAAGTTTTCAATAACAGCAATTTTATCGGAAACTTTAGCTCCACCTAAAATTGCTACCAACGGACGATCTGGATTGTCTACTGCTCCACCAATAAATTTAATTTCTTTATCAACTAAAAATCCAGAAGCAGAGTTACCTTCACCAATATTAGATGCAATCCCAACATTAGAGGCATGGGCACGATGCGCTGTTCCAAACGCATCATTAACATATACATCCCCTAATGAAGCCCAGTATTTTGCAAGTTCAGGATCATTTTTAGATTCTTTTTTGCCATCAACATCTTCAAAACGAGTGTTTTCAAACATTAAGATTTCTCCATCTTTTAATCCTTTTATCGCTACTTCCAATTCAGCCCCACGAGTTTCAGGTACGAATTTAACTTCTTTACCTAATAATTCTGATAATCTTACAGCTACTGGCGCTAAGCTTTTTGAAGCTTTATCAGCTTCTTCTTTCACACGTCCTAAGTGAGAAAATGCAACAACTTTTGCACCTTGATTTAACGCATACTCTATTGTCGGTAATGCTGCTGTAATACGATTATCGTTAGTAATTTCTCCATCTTTTAAAGGCACGTTGAAATCAACACGCATTAACACCGTTTTCCCTTGTAAATTACCTAAGTCTTTGATAGATTTTTTCATGGAAAGCTCCTTTTTAAAAATTTATTAGAATATATGAGACAAGATATAAGTTTGGTAAACTTATATCTTATCTATTCTTCCTATTATCTATTATAGATTATTTTATTAATCCTGCAAAGTATTTTAATGTTCTTACTAATTGAGAAGTGTAAGACATTTCATTATCATACCAAGAAACAACTTTAACTAATTGTTTGTCTCCAACTGTTAATACTTTTGTTTGAGTTGCATCAAATAATGAACCGTATTCGATTCCTACGATATCTGAAGAAACGATTGGATCAACATTGTATCCAAATGATTCGTTAGAAGCAGCTTGCATTGCAGCATTAACTTCTTCAGCTGTAACAGTTTTTTCAACTACTGCTACTAATTCTGTTAATGAACCTGTTGGTACTGGTACACGTTGTGCAGCTCCATCTAATTTCCCGTTTAATTCTGGGATTACTAATCCGATTGCTTTAGCAGCACCAGTTGTGTTAGGTACGATGTTTTCAGCTGCTGCACGAGCACGACGTAAATCACCACCACGGTGAGGAGCGTCTAGTGTATTTTGGTCTCCAGTATATCCGTGAATTGTAGTCATTAATCCTTCAACTACTGTAAAGTTATCGTGTAAAGCTTTAGCCATTGGAGCTAAGCAGTTAGTTGTACAAGAAGCACCTGAGATAACTGTTTCTGTTCCATCTAGAGTTTCATGGTTTACATTGTATACAATAGTTTTAACATCGTTTCCACCTGGAGCTGAGATAACAACTTTTTTAGCTCCTGCTTGAATGTGAGCTTCTGCTTTTTCTTTAGAAGTGAAGAAACCAGTACATTCTAATACTACATCGATTCCTAATTCTCCCCATGGTAGTTCTGCTGGGTTTGCGTTAGCAAATCCTTTGATTTCTTTACCATTTACTACTAAACTTCCGTTTTTTTCTATAACTTCACCTTTAAAACGTCCTTGAGTAGTATCATATTTTAATAAGTGTACTAATTGATTAACTGGTGTTAAGTCGTTAATCGCTACTACTTCAATTCCTTCTACGTTTTCAATTCTTCTTAATGCTAATCTTCCAATACGTCCAAATCCATTAATTGCTACTTTTACTGTCATGTTTTAGTTCCTCCTAAAATTTTATTTTAATTTTGTTATAATTTTTTTGCAAATAGCCTCATCAATAATAAGCGTTGCATTTGCAGGTTTTGTACATAAATAACTAAATACTGCATCCGCTTTTTCTTCTCCACCTACTATTGTAAAGACATTACTAATGCCATCAACATCTTTAAAACTCATCCCTATGGTTGAAGTTTTAAATATTTCTTTTCCGTCCTTATCAAAATAACTTCCAAATGATTCAGAAACGGCCTTTTTATCTTCTAACACTTTTAAAACTTCCATAGATGACTTTCTTCTATGAGCCATTTCAAAAGCATTCCCTATACTATGGATTATAATCGATGTTCTATCTATAACATCAAGCGCATTTTTTACAACAGGCTCTTTTACAAGCTCTTCTAATGCTTTTTTTCCTATATTATCTGGAGCATGTAGTAGTTGATAACCATGCCCTGAGTTATTAGCCATTTTTGCCGCAATATCATTAGCTTGATATTCGGTATTTACAACTGATAAACCTCCTCTTATAGGTGTTATAATAACATCTTTTTTATAACCAAATGTTTCATTGGCTTTTCCAGCAACGTAATACATTGTACTACCACCACTAACTCCAATAACACATTCTTTAGTTATTTGTTCATTGACTTTATCTAAAAGCAACTCTGTCATCTCTGAGCGAGTAACTTCACTAGTAACAAAATCCCCTGCTACAACATAAACTTGTTTTACTGAGAAATGTTTTTTAATTATATTTCTTTCCTTAACAAAACTATCATTCATTAAAGATGATTTTACTTCTAAAAGAAATTCTTCTCCTTTTTCAGTGATATTCATCCCCGTCGTATGTTTTGTAATTAAACCTAATTTAGATAATACGTCACATTCCGTTCGTAATTGTCTTTCCGTCATACTCACAAAATTTAATAATGTCTTTCTTCCTACTGGTTGATTAATTTTTATCGTAATCAACAGTTCATACCGACTATTAAATTTTATAAGCATTTCGGGTATAAGTCTACTTTGTATATGTAACAAATGTAAAATATCCATACTTACTTATCCCCTATTCATTGAAAATTTATTATTTGGACGTTTTCAGTCCTGCTAGGTCATTCTTTGACCAATGAGTTGTAAAAAAATAAACTTTCTGATTAGATTATAACAAACGCCCATAAAAAAATCAAGACTTTTTATTATAATATTATCAAAAAATTTATTTCTTATTTTAAAATTGATAATAACTCTACCAATATAATAAAATAAAACACAAAAATCATTTCATATTCTTTATAATCTACTGGTAAATCAGAAATATACTGACTAGGATAATTTAATTCAATATCTTTTTTTAACTTATCGATATTCAAATTACAAAAATTATATCTAGTAAGAACTAGGTTTAGTTCCTCTACATTATAGTAAAATATTTTTCTTACCTTTGAGAAAAATAATCCGTCTGATAATATAATATTTTCTATTACAGATAAAACAGATATTAATTCTTTTTCAGAAGATTTCTGATCTTTTAAAATTACCTCATATAAATTCTCCAGAAGTAATGCTGGTATATTGTACTTAAGTTCTAGTTTACTAAAATCAACCTTTAATATACCTTTTGATTTTAATGTTTCTTTGCTAGCTGATTTCTTTACTAATTCTCCACTTTTTTCTTTTTGTACAAAAACCACTAATTTGTCTTCTATTTCAACAATTTCATCTTGCTTAAATTCTACTTTATTAGCTAAATTTTCTAATGTTTTTTCCTCATTTAACTTTTGATAAGGACGCTTAAATTTATTATCTTCTAACAGATAAAACCCCTTATATGATTTATGATATTTAAATTTCAAGATTACACCTCTTTCCCCATAAAATTCCTTATTATACTATCATATTTCCTAGAATTATTCAACTTAATTTAATTATAGAAACTCTAAAATAGCTCTTTTAATTTACATTTATCTATATTTGCCTCTAGTAAAACTAAAAGCTTTATACGGGCTTTTTGACCACTTAAACCTGTTGTAAAAATAACACCCTCTTGGCAGAATCTTTTCCCTCCACCTTCATAGTCATAAACATCTTGCGTTACTCCATTAAATGCTCTTGAAACAAAAACAACGGGAATGTTCTCATCAAGCAGTTGCTTTATTGCTGGTACAGTTTTAGGTGGCAGGTTGCCTGCTCCTAGCGCCTCTATAACTAAACCATCTGCACCTAGTTTACGAACAGCATCAATAAGTTCACCACCCATTCCTGCATAGGCTTTTAATAGATACACTTTTTTCCCAATAGTATTTACCTCATAATGTTCTTCCTTTAGTAATCTTTGGAAGTAAATAACTTCATTTTTTGATACTAGCCCTATTGGCCCAAAAGTCGGCGTTTGGAATGTGGCTACGTTTGTAGTATGTGTTTTAGTAACATAAGTCGCAGTATGCGCTTCATCATTCATTACAACAAGTACTCCTTTATCACTACTCTCATCACTAACTGCAACAACTAAAGAACTTCTAAGATTCGCCAATCCATCCGCTCCTATTTCATTACTAGAACGCATAGCCCCTGTTATTACTATGGGAATATTAACATTTAATGTTAATTCTAAGTAATACGCCGTTTCTTCTAGGGTGTCAGTTCCATGCGTCACTACAACACCTTCATACCCTTCATTAACAGCTTTTAAAATACGCTCTTTCAAATTAAACATTTCACGTTCTGTAATTTGCGGAGAAGCAAGGTTATATAAATTCTCCATATTTATATGACATATATGAGAAAACAGCCCTTCCCCTATATTTATAGGATTATTTTTTGTTGGCGAAACTTTTCCCGTTGTATGATCTTCACTCATAGAAATCGTTCCACCTGTATTTAATATCAATATTTTTTTCAAAACTAATTCTCTCCTTAACTATTATTTTATCCAAAATAATACAATCCATAACTTATTATACTATACTTATACTATTGCGTAAACTTCAAATAGACATTAAAAGTAATTTTTAAATTTTTCTAAAAAAGATGTGTTACAAAAATTGCAACACATCTCTACTTTTATCTTATCCAATCAACAAATTCATTCGCTTTTCCAGGCCCCATTGATCCTTGTTTGTAAGTATACATTGGCGCCCCCTGTTCATAATATTTTGCCAATAACTCATTAACAAAAGTCCATGATACAACTATTTGATCCCATTGAGAGAATAATGCACGTTCTCCTTTAAAACACGCATCTAATAACCTCTCATATGCTTCAGGTGTATTTATTTTATTTTCAAGAATACAACTCTGACAAAAATCCAGAGAAATCTGTTGAAGTTCTTGTTCTGTTCCTGGTTTTTTAGCATTAAATTGGAAATAAACACCTTCATCCGGTTGAATCTTAATTATCAACACATTACCGGGAGTATCCCCTACAGCTTTAAATTGAACAACAACCTGAGTTTCGCGGGTCTTCATTTTCTTACCTGTCCTAATAAAGAATGGCACCCCTTGCCAGCGCTCATTATCAATAAATAATTTTAACGCTGCATAAGTCTCAGTCTTAGAATCTTTAGAAATATTTTCCTCATCTAAATAACCTTCGTATTGCGCCATCACCAGACTATCATTTACATTAGTAACAGGTGCTAATTTAGAAAGAAGATTGTATTGGCTATCGTGAATTCCACGACTTCCATCTTCCTTCGGTTCTTCCATGGCTACTATCGATAAAACTTGTAATAGATGGTTTTGTACCATATCTTTAACGGCACCACTCTTATCATAATAACTAGCACGTGTCCCCACCCCAACAGCCTCTGCTGCTGTAATCTGTATGTTTTCTATAAAATCTTTATTCCAAACACCTTTGAAAATAATATTTTTGAAACGTAAGGACAAAATATTTTGAATCATTTCTTTCCCTAGATAATGATCTATATGATAAATTTCTTCTTGACTGAAAAATTCTGCCAACTTATCATTAAGTTCTCCAGCTTTTTCTAAATCTTCTCCAAATGGTTTTTCTATTATAACCTTAGCATTATTTTCTGAACAATATTTTTTCAATCCATTAGTAATAGTTATAAAGAATGATGGAGCAACAGCATAGTAATAAATATGTTCTGTAATTCCAAGCTCTATATAAAATTCTTGTAGCAATTTATAATCTTCTACATTGGTCATCTCCATTTTAAAGTAGATAATTCTCGAAGAATATTTTTGGAAATCACTATCATCAAACTTTGTTCTCGCATGTTCTTCCACCCAATTTCGTACTATGCTAATATAATCTTCCTGGCTATATGGTCTACGTCCAATTACAATAATTTTAAATTCTTTATCTAATTTCCCAAGAACATCTAGATTATACAAGGCCGGCAATAACTTTCTATAGGTTAAATCTCCTGTTCCACCAAATAGTGTAATTGCACTTTTATTTTTCATTGTTTCCAACCCAGTCATAGTGATAATTTCCTTCTTTATCTGTTCTCTCAAAAGTGTGCGCTCCAAAGTAATCACGTTGTGCTTGGATTAAGTTAGCTCCACTTTCAGCAGTGGTGTAAATATCTAAGTATGATATAGCTGAAGTCATAGCACTTAATGGTAATCTATTAGTAATTGCCAATGCAGCTACTTCACGTAAATTATCTTGTCTTGTTTCAATAATATTTTTGAAAAATGGATCAAATATTAAGTTAGCTAACTCTGGGTTATTTTGGTATGCCTCAATAATATTTTGAAGTATTTTCGCTTGAATAATACACCCGCCACGGAAAATTTTTGCAATTTGTGAATAATCAAAAGTCCAATTATATTCTTTTTCTGCAGCTTGAAGAAGTTTGAATCCTTGTGCATAAGAAACAATTTTTGAAATAAATAATGCGTCACGAACAATTTCTTTAAGATGTTCTTTATCTTCAACAATTGCGTAAGGTTTACGAGCAAACTCTTTTTCTGCACGAACACGCTCTTCTTTAAGGTTAGACATATAGCGACCATTTAGGGCTGCTGTAATTACAGAAACATCAATTCCTAAATCAATAGCTTGCTCGTTAGTCCATTTCCCTGTACCTTTTTGTTGAGACTTATCTAAAATTTTATCTACTAAATAGCTTCCATCTTCTTCTTTAACCTTGAAAATATTAGCTGTAATTTCTATTAAGTATGATTCTAATTCACCTTTATTCCATTCTTCAAAGGTAGCTTGTAGTTCTTCATTGCTAAATTCCCCTAAGTGTTTTAGCACTTGATAAGCTTCAGAGATTAATTGCATATCTCCATACTCTATACCATTATGAACCATTTTTACGTAATGTCCAGCTCCACCTGTTGAAGTATAACTACAACATGGAATTCCATTAACTTTCGCCGCAATTGCTTCTAAAATCGGACGAATTTCTTCATATGCTTTTTCATCACCACCAGGCATTAAAGCAGGTCCGAATCTAGCCCCTTCTTCTCCTCCTGAAACTCCAACACCAAAATAATTAATTCCTTTTTCTAATAGCAAGTTATATCTTCTTTGCGTATCCTTGAAGAAAGAGTTACCGCCATCAATAATGATATCCCCTTTGTCTAGGATCGGAGTAAGTTGATCAATAAGACTATCAACAGCAAAACCTGCTTTCACCATTAAGACAACTTTTCTTGGTTTTTCTAATCCATCTACTAATTCTTGTAAAGAATATCTTCCTACAACATTTTTATGTGGATACTCCTCTAACATTTTGTCAACAACAGACGTTGTTCTATTGAACACCGCTACTTTAAATCCATTGTCAGCAATGTTTAACGCTAAATTACTTCCCATTACCGATAATCCAATAACTCCGATATTTTGTTTCATTACTAAACCTCCTAGTTTTTCTTACTTTTAAATTATACCACTAAATACAATATTTGTGGTAATAATTTTACTCAAAAAATTTTTTACTATAACTCGCATATAATATTTTAGAAAAATATACGATAATCACAACAATATAATAACAATAACTTACAAACAAAAATCTCTTAAATCAAAACAAACAGGTGTCATATCCCTTTAAATTTATTATAATTATATCGTATTTTTATTTACAGTTATATATTAAATTTTTTACTAAAATTACTATTACCTAACTTTAAATAGCTAAATATTTACTAAAAAACAAACAAAATATTTGTTTTTTAATTTTTTTTACGATATAATTTTATAAAAGTAATGATAACGTTTACTTTTTAAAATCATATCATAAAGGAGAACTACTATGACTGAAGTTAAAATTTTAAAAATGTTCATAAACGGGGAGTTTGAAGAACATCTTAATCACGAGCATCTTAAAGTGTTAAATCCAGCTACCGAGGAAGTAATCGCTAAAATTCCAGCTGGTAACTGTAAAGATGTTGATCGTGCTATTAATGCTGCTGATGCTGCACAAAAATCATGGGAGAAACTTCCGGCCGTAGAACGCGGAGAATATTTACGTAAAATCGCTAAAAAAATTCGTGAACGTGAACCAGAAATTACACAAACTATCGTTAATGAAGGTGGAAAAACTTTTGAACTAGCAAAAGTAGAAGTACTTTTCACAGCTGATTATATGGACTACATGGCAGAATGGGCACGTAGATACGAGGGAGAAATTATTCAAAGTGATAGAAAAGATGAGCATATTCTTTTATTCAAACGTCCTTATGGTGTAACTACTGGGATTCTACCTTGGAATTTCCCATTTTTCTTAATCGCAAGAAAAGCTGCACCTGCATTACTTACTGGTAATACAATAGTTCTTAAACCTAGTCAACTTACACCAATTAACGCTCATATCTTTGCTGAAATTTGTCAAGAAGTTGGTTTACCAAAAGGTGTACTAAACATCATTCACGGTCGTGGATCAGTAGTAGGTAACAGATTGGCATCTCACCCTAAAGTTGGTTTAGTAAGTTTAACAGGTAGCCTTGCTGCAGGACAAGAAGTTATGAAAGCAGCTGCTGATAACATCACTAATGTTTCATTAGAACTTGGAGGAAAAGCTCCAGCTATAGTTTTTGAAGATGCAGATTTAGAACTTGCAGCAAAAGCAATTGTTGCTTCTCGTGTTATCAACTCAGGTCAAGTATGTAACTGTGCAGAAAGAGTATACGTTCATGAAAGTATAAAAGAAAAATTCGAAGAAGCTTTATTCAACGAACTTGATAAAGTTAAATTTGGAGATCCAAATAAAGAACGTGGTTTGGATTACGGGCCACTTATTGAAAAACGTGCATTAAAACAAGTGATCGAAAAAGTTGGTTACGCTGTTAAACAAGGTGCTACACTTGCTTACGGTGGAGAAGTAGACAAAGAACAAGTAGGATACTTCTATGGACCTACTGTTTTAACTGATGTAACAAATGACATGATTATTATGAAAGAGGAAATATTCGGACCAGTAATTCCTGTTGCGACATTTAAAACTTTAGATGAAGTAATAGATTACGCTAATGATTCTGAATATGGTCTAACTTCTTCAGTTTATACTAAAAATCTTAACACTGCATTTAAAGCTATTAATGGCTTAAAATTTGGTGAAACTTATGTTAACCGTGAAAACTTTGAAGCAATGCAAGGATTCCATGCAGGGCGTCGTAAATCAGGAATTGGTGGTGCCGATGGAAAACATGGATTAGAAGAATACTTAACTACTCAAGTAGTTTATCTTCAATTAGATAACGACTAATAAATATATTATAAAGGAGGCCTTAATGGTCTCCTTTATTTTTTATAACTAATTTCACAAAAAAAGTTGACAAATTGTCAGAAAAATGATAATATTTTAACAATAATTAATTAAGGAGCTACTCAAAATGAAAATTTTAGACTTAACTAAAAAAGAATACTTTTTCGTGCCATTTTAGAAGCACTTATATCTATGTTAATTGTAGATGTAAGTGCACCGACACCGTCATCTACAATGGCTAGTTAAGTTTTGTTTACAGCCATTAGTATAAACTGAATGGCTTTTGAGTAATATTATATATTTTTATTAAGGCTATTTAGTTTTTACTGAATAGCTTTTTGTATTAATAATGTATTATGTTAGGAGGAAAATTTTATGTCAGAAAAATCTCAATGGGGGTCTAAAATAGGATTCATACTTGCTTCTGCAGGTTCAGCAATAGGTCTTGGGGCAGTTTGGAAATTCCCATACATGACTGCTGCCAATGGTGGAGGAAGTTTTTTATTAATTTTCCTTATTTTCACACTTTTAATAGGGCTTCCACTTTTACTAGCAGAGTTCGTCCTTGGACGTGGTGCAGCAGTTTCAGCAGTTAAAACTTTCGGGAAACTAGGGAAAAACAAAAAATATAATATCTTCGGAATTATTGGTGCATTCGCATTATTTGTACTATTATCTTTTTATAGCGTAATTGGCGGCTGGATACTAGTTTATCTTGGTATTTCAATAGCAGATGCTTTGGGTATTTATTCTACTAGCGATTATGTTGCACTTTTTAGTACTATCATCTCTAATCCGTGGATTGCTTTAGGAGCTCAGGCGATGTTTATTCTATTAAATGTCTTAATTGTATCTCGTGGTGTCCAAAAAGGAATTGAACGCGCATCAAAAATTATGATGCCAATGTTATTCATCATCTTCCTAATTATTATAACAAGATCATTAACATTACCAAATTCTATGGCCGGAGTAACTTACTTCTTAAAACCAGACTTTTCTAAAATTACTACCTCAGGATTATTATTCGCATTAGGACAATCGTTCTTTGCACTTTCTATCGGAGTTACAGCTATGCTAACTTATGCATCGTACTTAAATAAACAAGTTAACATGGTTCAATCTGGAGTTTCAGTAGTTATAATGAATATTGCTGTCTCTATTATGGCAGGACTTGCTATTTTCCCAGCTATGAGCTCATTCGGTATGGAATCTGAAGGTGGCCCAAGTTTATTATTCATCGTTCTGCCACAATTATTCAACAATATGGCTTTTGGTAAAATTTTCTATATTTTATTCTTAATATTATTCTTATTTGCAACTATTACTTCATCAGTTGTTATGTTAGAAATCAATGTAGGAAATCTTACAGATCAAAAAAATACTAATCGTACTAAATGGAGCGTTATTGTTGGTATACTTACATTTGTTTTCGGTATTCCATCTGCACTTTCATATGGAACACTTGCCAACACACTATTCTTTGGTAAAACATTCTTCGATTCTATGGACTTTTTAGTATCAAATATCCTAATGCCACTTGGTTGTCTATTCTTATCAATTTTTACAGGTTATGTATTAGACAAAAAAGTAGCGATGCGTGAACTTCATGTTAAAGAAGATAATAAAGTAAGCTTAGGCTTCTTCAAAGTATGGTTATTCTTACTTCGTTACATCTTACCAATTATTATCGCGATTGTTTGTTTAGCACAATTTTTCTAAACTAAAACAATAAACCTAGAATAAAGATTCTTTCTTTACTCTAGGTTTATTGTTTATTTTAAAATAAAGATAGCAGTTTTTTATTAACTCCTATCTTTACATTTTATTTATTATTTAGAATAGTTTGGACTTTCTTTTGTGATTTGAACATCATGTGGATGAGATTCGATAAGTCCAGCGCCTGTCATACGTACAAATTGTGCATCTTCACGAAGTGCGTGTAGATTTCTTGAACCAGTATAACCCATACCAGCACGAAGACCGCCGATAATTTGGTAAATAGTTTCTGCTACAGCACCTTTATATGGAGTACGTCCTTCGATTCCTTCTGGAACCAGTTTCTTACCATCTTCTTGGAAGTATCTATCTTTAGAACCTTTTTCCATCGCTGAGATTGATCCCATGCCACGATATGCTTTAAATGTTCTTCCTTGGAAAATTTCTAACTCACCTGGAGATTCTTCACATCCTGCAAGCATAGAACCTAACATTACTGCATGTCCTCCAGCTGCGATTGCTTTTACTACATCACCTGTATATTTAATACCACCATCAGCAATAATAGTTTTTCCAAGTTCTCGAGCTACAGTTGCACAATCATAAATTGCTGTGATTTGTGGTACACCTACACCTGCAACAACACGTGTTGTACAGATAGATCCTGGCCCAATACCAACCTTAACTACATCTGCTCCAGCATTAAATAAATCACGAGCAGCTTCTCCAGTCGCAACATTACCTGCGATAATATCTAATTCTGGATAATTTGTTCTTAAAACCTTAACTGCATCTAACACTCCTTTAGAATGTCCGTGAGCAGTATCAACGACGATAGCATCAACTCCAGCTTCTACTAAAGCATCAACACGAGCTACTGTATCATTAGTAATTCCTACTGATGCTGCTACTAATAGTCTACCTTTTTCATCTTTTGCTGAATTAGGATATTTCGCTAACTTTTCAATATCTTTAATAGTAATTAATCCTGTAAGTTTTCCTGCTTCATCAGTTAAAATTAATTTTTCAATTTTATGACCACGTAAAATTACACTTGCTTCTTCCAAAGTAGTATTAGCTGGCGCTGTAACCAAATGTTCTTTTGTCATAACTTCACTAATTTTAATATCAAAATCAGTTAAAAATCTCATATCACGATTAGTTATAATACCTACAACTTTCATATCGTCTATATTATTTACAATTGGTACCCCTGAGATTTTATATTGTTGCATCAAGCTTTCAGCTTCGTCTACTAAACTATCTGGAGTTAGGAAGAAAGGATCTGTGATAACCCCACTTTCCGAACGTTTAACTTTTCTTACTTGCTCTGCTTGCTCTTCAATAGACATATTTTTATGAATCACACCTATTCCACCTTCACGAGCCATAGCAATCGCCATTTTGTATTCAGTAACCGTATCCATAGCTGCTGAAATTACTGGAATAGATAATTTTATCTTGTCTGTTAAGCTAACTTTTAAATCAACTTTTTTAGGTAATATATCGCTTTTAGCTGGCACTAATAGTACATCATCAAATGTTAAACCTTCTTTTTGAAATTTATTCTCCCACATTATCCTCTTATCCTTTCTTTATTTCGTCATCTGCTACATTAAACTTCACTTCATTATTCTCAAGAGAGGCGATTCTACATAAAGAGCAAATATTCACATCTTTTTGTTCTAATAATTTACGACCATTTTGGAAACTTTTCTCGACTAAGATACCCACTCCAACAGTTTTGGCTCCAGCCTTTTCAACTATTTCCATAAGACCAAGAGTCGCTTGACCATTCGCCAAGAAATCATCAATTATAAGAATATTATCCTCTTTATTTATGAATTTTTCTGAAACTACTATTGTATTAGTTACATTTTTTGTATAACTATGTACTTCTGCGGTATAAATATCATTATTTTTCAAAGTTGCCGGCTTACTTTTCTTCGCAAAAACCATCGGCACTTTAAAAAAATGTGCAACTAGAATCGCAGGGGCGATACCACTTGCTTCTATTGTAAGAATCTTCGTTATTTTTTCTTTCCCAAAATACTCATAAAAAGATTCTGCCATTTTCATCATTAGACTAGCATCTATTTGATGATTTAAAAACGAATCAACCTTTAATACATTATTGTCATAAACTTTACCATCAGTGACAATCATTTCTCTTAGCAGTTCCATAATATCTCCTTGATATAATTTAAGTAATTTTACTTATGATATCAAACTTTTTATAAAAATTCAAGAGCTAGACGAATTGTTACTCATCTAACTCTTTTATTCATAATTTTACTTTAAGTTTTCTAATAACTCTGTTATTTCTTCTTTTGTAAAATGATATTTTTCCTTGCAAAATGCACAGACTAATTCAGTAGACTCTTCTTGAGAAAGACTCTCTAATTCCTCACGACCTAATGTAACTAAAGCATCTTTATAGCGTTCTTTTGAACATGTGCATTTAAAGACAACATCATTTTTACGTAAAATACGATAATTCTCTTCTCCTTCAAACAAAATATCTGCAATTTCTTCTGGAGTCTTTCCTTCATGAATAAGTGTAGATATAGGTTTTATATTAGAGATTACTTTTTCTAACTTTGTTATTGTTGCATCAGTTGCTTGAGGTAATACTTGAAGAATAAAACCTCCCGCAGCTATAACTGAATTATCAGTATCAACAAGTACTCCCAATGATACTGCTGATGGAACTTGCTCACTTGCTGCAAAATAATATGTAAAGTCTTCAGCGATTTCTCCTGAAACTATCGGAGAAGTTGTCGTATATTTTTCATTTAAACCTAAATCACGTACTACGGTAATATTTCCACCGCCTACTACACCTTTTACATCTAGTTTTCCTTGGGAATTACTTGGAATATGAACTTGCATATTTTTAGCATATGCGGTTGTTTCTCCAAGCTCATCTGACGAAGCGTATATTGTTCCTATTGGGCCATCTCCACGAACTGCTACATCAATTCTATCTCCACTCTTTAGCATAGCTCCCATCATAGTTGTTACAGTCGCAACACGCCCCGTAGCTGCAATTGCTGTTGGATAAGCATTATGACGTTTTCTGATTTCTTCTACTAAATCTGTTGTCTTTGTTACAAAAAATCTAATCTCATCATTAAAGGCTAGACCTCTGATTAAATAATCTTTCATCAAAATAAAAGTCCTTTCTGAATCATTTTCTAATTACTAAGTCACTTACGATTTTTTATTATACAGGGAATAAGGATTGTTGTCTATTAAAATAATTAACAATCTTAATGCTTACTTAATTTTATATACCGACAAACACTTTAACTATATCTTTTAATTTTTTCAATACAGATTGTTTCTTAGCCTCTCTAGCCCCACCTCGTCTCGAAATCGATGGTAACACTTCATCCAATGCTGTTCCACCTTGAACCACTTTCCCTTTACTTATAGATTTTTCAATAAATTTCTTAGAATCTTCTTTTAAATTTTCTTCCGCAATAAGCTCTTCTATTTTTTTCTCTTTTTGTGCTTTAGCATATTTATAAAACTCTTCTATTATCTCTTCATTGCTAGTGAATTCTGTTATATCCGTACGATTGATAAATTCAATTATTAAGTGTTCTTTCGCTCGTGTTCCCAAAGAAGAGCGTATAAGGCGACGAATTTCTTCTTTTAGAATCTCTATATCTCCTTGTTCTTTAGCTTTTTCCAAAATTAATGTAAGTATATAGTCAAGATTAACTTCCTCTGTTTTCAAAAGCTCAATTTGAAACTCAACATCGCTAAAATCAACATTAGAGTCTCCTTTATCTAGATGAGGTGATATTTTTTTATTTCTAATCTCTATATATACACTCTTCATATCTTGTTTTAATCTATCAGGAATTATTTTTTCAAAACCACTAAATTCATCATAGTTACGCAAAATATTTTCTTTTTTCAAAATCTCACCAAATAGTTTAGCGAACTCCTTCTGCTCTTTTTCTGATGTTATCTGTGTTGGCTCTGGAAATCTTTCGATTATTTCTTGACATAATTCAGCATAACCCCTTACAGTACTCCCCGTTTCATCATCAATAAATCCATTAATATAGTCATCATAACTACGTTCAACTATTATATTAATGCTATTTTCATCTCCAAATAGCTTTATTGCATCTTTCGTAGCTTTTTCTAGATTCCTAAAACAAACAATATTCCCAAAAACTTTTACCTTATTTAGAATCCTATTTGTTCTAGAAAATGCTTGAATCAAACCGTGATAACGTAAATTTTTATCAACAAACAAAGTATTCATCGTAGGAGCATCAAACCCTGTTAAAAACATTCCAACTACAATCAGTAAATCTACCTCTTTATTACAAACCCTACTTGATAAATCTTTATAATAATTTTCAAAACCATTTCCCTCAATTGTAAAGTTAGTTTTAAAATACTCATTATAATCAGCTACTACTTTTGTCAAAAATTCTTTGGCAGTAGTTGACATAGCAGACGGGGTAAGACTTTCTTCTTCTATTTCTCCTACTACTTTTTTTTCTTCATTTGGAGAATAACTAAATATAGTTGCCACTTTCAACTTCTTATTCTCCGGCAAGTTTTCTTGTTGTTTTTGGAATTCTTCATAATACATCTTAGCCGCCTCTACACTTTGAACCGCAAACATAGCATTAAAGCCATTTAACCTTTTACTTTTCACTGTATATTGAGTGTTACGATAAGTTTTCATATCAAAATTATCTAATATATATTTTGTAATCTCCGAAATACGTTCTGGATGAAGTAACATTTGCTTTTCAAGAACTTTTAACTTTTCTTCGTCAGTTTCTTCTTCTGACTTTTTAAATTTCGGATTTATACTATTATAATCTATTTTAAACTTCAATACTTTGGCATCACGAATAGCATCAGTAATTACATAACTATGTAACTGAACTCCAAAAATATCAGCGGTCGTTTGGCTATCTAATGAATTTTCTGGGAAAATCGGTGTTCCTGTAAATCCAAATTGATAATAATTTTTAAATGCTTTTTGAATATTTTTTTGTGCAAGCCCAAATTGTGACCTATGACATTCATCATAAATAAGTACACAATGTTTGTTATAGATTTCATGACTTTTATTACTTTTAACAAACTCATTTAATTTTTGAATTGTAGTTACTACTATTTTATTGTCTTGTTTTTCAATACTTAATTTTAATTCTTTAGTGTCCTTACTTCCATTTACACTATCTTTCTGGAACTTCTGATATTCCCGCATAGTTTGGTAGTCTAAATCTTTTCTATCTACTACAAAAAATACTTTATCAATATAATCTAGTTCTGTTGCAAGTCGCGCTGATTTGAACGATGTCAAAGTCTTCCCTGATCCAGTAGTATGCCAAATATAACCACCTGCTTCTACGCTACCAGCCTTTTTATTTTCAAAACTCGAATTAATTCTCCATAATATTCTTTCTGTAGCCGCTATTTGGTAAGGACGCATTATAAGTAGCACATCTTTAGCATTAAAAATACAATATTTTGTCAATATCTCTAGTAAGGTTCTTTTTTCAAAAAATGTTGCTGTAAAATCTTCCAAATCTGCGATAATTTTATTTTTCGCGTCGGCCCATTCACATGTAAATTCATAATTACTTTTATCACGTTCAGTAGTATTGGCAAAATATCTCGTATAAGTTCCATTCGAAATAACAAAAATCTGAACAAATTTATACAACGAATTATCAATATTGAAACTCTCATCTTCGTATCGTTGAATCTGACCAAAAGCTTCTCTTATATTAACGCCACGCTTTTTAAGTTCTATATGAATCAGTGGCAATCCATTAACCAAAATACTAACATCGTATCTATTTTTGGCTACACTTATTTGATTTACTACTTGAAGATAATTATTATATATATTTTTTTTATCTATAATTTTTATATTTTTTAATCTACCATTATCAAATATAAAATCATAAATATGGTTTTCTTGGATTTTACGAGTTTTTTCTACTATCCCATCATTAGGTGTGTCTAAATACTCTAACAAAAACCTCTTCCATTCACTATCACTAAATTTTACATCATTTAGTTTTTCTATTTGCACTCTAAGATTTTCATACAACTCAGCCATAGTCGTAATATCAAGTCTTTCATATCCTTGAGCGACTAGATTATTTATCATATTTTCTTCTAACTGAGCTTCTGTTTGATATTCTTCTACTCTTCTCTCAGGCTTTTCAAAATTAGCTAAAACTATTCCACCTGTCATCTCTGCAATAGGTAAGGTATTGTACTTTAATTTCTCTTCTGACATACTTTCACTCCTTTTCTTATTTTTATCACCTTTATTCCCCATTATAATCCATATTAATATTATTTTGGAAAGCTTAATAAACATTCTCGCCAGTATTCATATTGTTTCTGGCGTTGTTCAATTTCTTTAGATAATCCCTCTTTAATATTATTTACTAAAGTATCAAACTTATCAAGAATATTTACTATATGTTGTTGAACGTGAAGAGGGGGAAGAGGGATTTTATAATTGTCAGTTACCCCAGTAGATATTTGAGGAAGTTTCCCTGAAATAGCTCTACTTCTAAAATACTCTATATTGGTTTTCATGTAATAATATAAGTACTTAATATTATTTTTATCACTTATTGAGTATGACCACATTTCATTTTTATGAGTAAACATTTTGTCAAAGTACTCAAAATCAATGGTACCTCTCGATTTCACTATAACACTAGGTTTATCAACAATATTCTCTCTTCCAACTATTTCTTGATATAAATAAGCTACAGTATTCCCACCAGCAAAAACTTTTACATCTCCATCTTCTGTAGTTAATTCTTTCATCTGTTTGGCAGTAATATTAATTCCTTTTTGCCTCTTACAGAAATCAGAAATTCTTTTCCACTCTACCTTATCCTCAATATCCACTTCAACAATTCTAGCCACTTTTTGTAGAATTTCATAGTATAGATTAGATATTATGTGCGTGCGTGCGTGCTATCACATTCTACATCGAATGTCAATAGTTTTTCTCGATAATATTCATATTGTTTTTGTCGCTTCTCAATTTCCTCTGGTAACAATCCTTTTGTATCTGCAAGCAATATTTGAAACTTATCTAACACTTTCACTATTTTATTCTGAAGTGAAATAGGGGGAAGTGGAATTTCAAACTTTTCCATATCATTAGCATGAATTCTAATCATCTTTGTTCCTGTAGCCTTTTTTTCTTTTTGTCTTTGAAAATTATTTGTTTGAAAACAATATGCAATATATTTTGGATTTTGCTGAGTACTATAACTATACATATCTCCTGAAAATCCAACTTCTTCATCACCTAGCCAGACAACACTTTTTCCAACATCTTCTATATTTTCTGACGTAGTCGCTATTAAAATATCATTTTTCTGCGCTTTTCTTAATTTAAAGAAAATTTCATCACTTACATATGATAAAACTTTCTCAGCTGTAAACCCATACTTAGTATAAATTTGTCCATAATGGATTACTGGATTCCCTTTATCTTTAAAATCTTTTTTCTGTAATCCATTACCTCTAGTGAATTCACCAATTTCTCCTAAAGTAACAATTTCTAACTTTCTATCATCTTCCATTTCTTTAGTTATTTTATTTAGGTACTCTTCACTTAACAACTTATCTCTATAATAAGTATATTGCTTAGTACGTGACTGAAGTTCCGACTGAAGTTCCGACTGAAGTTCCGTAACATAATTTGTGAATTTGTCAAGTATTTCTACTATTTTTTCTTGGGTTTCTAGTGAAGGAATTGGGATATTAATTTTTTTAATAGCTTCTGAACTTAAATTGGGTTGTGCACCACTCCCAGTAGCTAAAGAAAATAATTCACTTTCTATATTATATAAAAAATGAAATAAAAATCTTCTGTTTACTATACTCTTATCAGGAATAAACTTTCCTACTCGCTGATTTAAATAGCCTATTCTATCCTCGTACTGATATCCTATTTTCCCTGTTGTTGCACCAGACATCGCTACTAAAATATCATTCTTTTCTACTTTATACCTATCTAATTCTGGGTAGTCATCTAATTTTATATACTTCAAATCATCAAATATCACTTTTCCTGAATTAATATTAGTGATCCTTATTACAGCTTCTCCATTTTGAGAGAACAAACTACTTTTAAATGCAAATCCATTAATAAATTCACACACTTCCCCTAACTTCTTCCATTCTACTTTTTCGTTTTTTAGGAGTTCTAATATGTTAGTCACTTACTTCCCTCCTTTCTTCGCTATTTTTTCTATATTTTTTATTTCTTCTAGATAATCTTTCTCTACTGAGGTTAGAGTATGATCTGAATACTTTTTGTATTCTTCATCTACTTTTTTCTCCATTTGTTTACGCGACACTTTCCCTGCATTTTCTAATATATTTTCACCTGTTGCTTGCAATATATTATCTACATGTTTTATCCAATCAGCCATTGTCATAGTTTTTTCTCGTTCTGCTTGTCTTTCAGCAAAGTCTAAATATCCAGATACAAGTTGATTTAAACTACGTAATTCTTTTTCACTCAAATAATTTTTTGCTGTTTTAGCTTCAGTTAGTGTTGGTAAGTCTCCTTTAAAAGTTGTCAACCCCATAAATTCCTTATTGCCATCAACTCTATCATATATTAACTCACTAGCTGTTTGATTGTGTATTGCATAATGTATTTTGTTTTGAACAGTTGCAAAGAAACTTTTAGCTTCTTTACTATTTTTATCATAGTCTATTGATGTTGAAAACAAGTCTAACACTTGACGGTAAAATACTTTTTCACTTGAACGGATATCTCGAATACGTTCTAAAAGTTCTTTGAAGTAATTACCCCCTCCAAAGTTTTTAAGACGATTATCATCTATAGCAAATCCTTTAATTAGATATTCTTTTAACACTGTAGATGCATATTTTCTAAACTGAACTCCACGTGGTGAACGTACTCGGTATCCAATAGCAAGAATCATATCAAGATTATAAAAAGCAATGTTTCTTTCTATCTCTCTATTTCCTTCTTTTTGAACTGTCAACTGATAGTTGACAGTTGAATCTTCACTTAATTCACCATCTTCTAATATAGCTTTTATATGCTTGCTTATATTCTGTTTTGTCGTTTGAAAAAGTTCGGCAATTTGGAGTTGATTAAGCCATACTGTTCCATCTTCTAATCTAAAGTTAATTTTTGCTTTTCCATCTTCTGTATTATAAATAATTATTTTATTACTCATTACTTTCAAGCTCCCTAACTATCTCATCTATTGAGGCACGAAGTTCATCTATTTTTTTCACAGTTTCTTCAATTTCTTTATTTAATACTTTAATATCTATTTTTTCTCTTGTATCTTCTTTTTCTACATATGTTGATACTGACAAATTATAGTCATTTTCAACAATTTCTTTTGTCTCCACATATCTTGAGAAATATTCTTTATCTGCTCTACTGCGAAATTCTCCCATAATATTTTCAATATTTTTTTCTTCTAATATGTTATTATTTGTTTCTTTTTTAAACTCTTTTGTCGAATCAATAAATAACACTTTGTTTTCTGTTTTATTCTTAGCAAGAACTAAAATACACGTTGCGATTGAAGTACCAAAAAATAAATTATCCGGAAGTTGAATAACACAGTCAACAAAGTTATTATCTACAAGATATTTTCGAATAATTCTTTCGGCACCTTTTCGATAAAAAATTCCTGGAAAACATACTATAGCTGCGCGCCCTTTACTTGATAAATAGCTTAATGAGTGCATAATAAACGCAAAATCAGCATAAGATTTCGGTGCTAATTTCCCAGCTGGAGCGAATCGCTCATCATTAATAAGAGTTGGATCTCCATCACCTATCCACTTAATAGAATATGGTGGATTAGAAACTATTGCATCAAATGGTTTTTCATCAGTATGTTGTGGATTTAAAAGTGTATCCCCTCGTTTAATAGAAAAATCAGCGTAATTAACATTATGTAAAAACATATTCATACGAGCAAGGTTGTAGTTAGTCATATTAATCTCTTGACCAAAATAACCATCTTCTATTTCAACACCCTCAAATTTACGCATTTGCAAAAGTAAACTCCCACTACCACATGTTGGATCATATACCTTATTAATTTTAGTTTTCCCGTCTACTACTATACGTGCAAGAAGGCGTGATACTGTTTGCGGTGTAAAAAACTCTCCACCAGACTTTCCTGCATTAGATGCATAATTAGAGATTAAATATTCGTAAGCATCCCCAAAGGCATCAATATGATTATCTTCAAAATTCCCAAAATTAAGTTCGCTAATCCCTACTAAAATATTAGTTAACTTTGTATTTTTTTCTTGAACTGTTTCTCCTAAACGATTGCTTGTAAGGTCTACATCTCTAAATAAACCTCTTATATCTTCTTCCGAACCATGCCCTATAGCACTACCTTCTATTTCTTTAAAAATATTATCAAGTTGAACATTAAGATCATCCTGCTCATTTGCTGTTTTTACAACATTCTCAAAAAGTTGACTTGGTAAAATAAAAAATCCTTTTTCCTCTACTGTTCCCGCCTTAAAATATTTCAAAGCTTCTTCGTCACTTATATCAGCATAATTAAACTCAACATCTCCTGCTTCATACTCCGCTTTGTTAAAGTAATCTCTCATATTTTCAGAGATAAATCTATAAAATAAAATTCCTAGTATATATTGTTTAAAATCCCAGCCATCTACTGCTCCTCGAACATTATCTGCTATCGACCAAATCTTCCTATGTAGTTCTGCACGTTGAAGACCTTCATTATTTTCTCTCTTACTAGCCATTATTTTTCTCCTGAATTTTTATTAATCAATACTAATTATATCATAAACTATCCCTTTTACGATGAAAAAAAGGCACGAAATTATTCGTAGCCTTTTTTTACTTCAATAATTAGTTTATTATTTTGACCTACTTTCCTTTATTCATTTTGTAAAGTTCTATTATTCCTTTTAGCGTTAACTCTTCATCTACAATATCAACCGATGAGCTATATTTCGCAATAAACTTCGATAACCCACCTGTTAGGACAACTTTATAGTCCCCACCTAAATCTTTTTTTAGATGAGTTATAATATTTTCAAATTGCCCTAAAAATCCGTAGAAAAATCCTGCTTGCATTTGACTTGTCGTATCCATTCCTAACGATGTAGAAACGGCCTCTAATTCTATGCGAGGTAACTTTGCAGCTTTTGAGTAAAGAGCTTCTGCACTTATGTTCATCCCCGGACAAATTACACCTCCATGATAATTCATCTCACCATCAACACAATCAAATGTTGTTGCCGTTCCAAGATCAACAATAATAGCCGGTAAATAACCACTAACCTTTGCTCCAACTATATCAACAACCCTATCTGCTCCTAGCTTACTGCTGTAAGGTGCTGGAACTTTTATTCCTGTTTTAATGCCAGCAGAAACTATAATTGGTTCTTTTTTGAAATATTTTTTACTTAGCAACTCTAAAGCAAACATCATTTTTGGGACAACACTTGAGATAACCACCCCATCAAAGTCCTCAAACTTAATATTTTTATCTACGAAAAAGTTTCTAATAATAACATATAGTTCATCCTCTGTTTTTGTATTATCCGTTGCGATACGCCATGAACAAAGTTGTTTATAATCACTTCCAAAAACTCCAAGGACAATATTTGTATTCCCTACATCTAATGCAAAAATCATCGTTTATCTCCTAAAATTTAAAAGTCACTTTATTATATCATATTTCCTAAGAAATATTTAGTGCTAATAAAATATTTTTCTCTCACTTTTATTTGTATAAAATTTGGAGTAGTCACTATATTATAAGCTTCTAAATATCAATCGTTCTAAAAAAATAAAGCTGAAAATATTCAGCTTTATTTCTTATATTCTATTTTCTAGCTTTAGAAAGTGATTCTCTATATTTAAGAGGTGTCATTTTAACTAATGTTTTAAAAATTCTAATAAAGTAACTTGTGTCGAAATAACCTATATAATCTGCAACCTCAGAAATAGAAAAATCAGTATTAGCAAGTAAATAACATGCATTAGAAATACGTTTGTCATGAATATAATCTACAATACTAATTCCCATATCTTTATTGAAAATTGAAGAAAGATAGCTTTTATTTACTCCTAAGTAGTCACTAACATTATCCAAACTAATTTTTTCTGAAATACGATCATTAATATAAGCAATACAGTTACGAACAACAGCTTGTTTATCTTTATATTTATTTCTATCTACTAAAAGACAATAACTTCTAATTACATCTTCTGATAAATCGTAGTTGTCAAGTTTGTTTTTAATCTTAACCCACAGTTCCTCTACACCTAGATAATCTTCACTGTGTTGTTCAAGCGCATATCTTAATAGATCATTCATATTATAAGATTTTCTACGTTGAACATTAACCCCTTGTTCTACATTATCTTCTTCTACACCATGGTTTCTTTGGCGAAGGTCAAACAACATATTCACGCGAGAAATATTACCATCTACTACCGCTTCAAGAATTTCACGTTTGAATTTAACTTCACTTTCTAAAATACTATTTAAGTAACTATTTTTTCTTGATGATGCTCTACGAACATTTTTTACGCTTGAATCTTCTACTAAAATAATAGCATCTAAAAAGTCTACATTTTCATCTTCCACCAATAATTCTACCAAGTAGTTAAATTTCTTTCTTGGAGTAATCGGTAATGAAAAATATACATCACAAATCAATTCGCTAATACTTGCTCCATATTTAATAAGCGATTCTTGGAATAATTTAGTTGGAATAAGATACTCTAAAAATGGTGTAATTAGGTAAAATTCTTCATCATTATCACTCGGAATAAATAAACATGAAATACCTAAACCACTTTGACATTTAACTAATTTATCCTTATGTAATCCATCTTTAATTTTTGGTAGATTTCTCTTTAAAAATCTACTGAAAATACTGCTTAATTGTTCTTCTCCTAGGTTTAGACGAATATCTTCATCAGTATATTTATATGTCAAAACGCTACCATTCAAGTCTAAAATATCTTTAATACGCTCAATTTTTTTTAGCGAACTTCTCATCTCGCCTACCTCCTCTTACAAATGGATAAATTTTTAATCTATAGTAATATCTCTTCTTGCATTAATAATATATGAGATTATGAAAAATACTGCGCTGTAAGCTACTAACATAATAATTAATGCATTAGCATTGTCAAATTTAAAAATTTCTTTAACCAAATTACGAGTTGCTTCACTTTCATAATATTTACTAAATAATGGAACATCAAACATATGGTATTTAGCCCAAGACCACTTCGTTACAGCCCACCCAGTGATAGCTTGAATAATACTCATTCCTAATAGACTCACCATGACTAACACAAGTGAAAGAATTTGTGTTTTAAACACTACACAAAGTAAAACTACCATAGCAATAAAGAATATCATAGTCGCAAGTTCTGTTAAGCTTGTAATTATAAGTTGTTTCGCTACTGTTCTTCCAAAATATCCTTCTTCCAGAGTTTTATTTAATTGGTTTAGTCCTATTTTTTTGTTGAAAAATACATAGTATTTCAAAGCAAAATCAAAAGCTATTCCTAAAACAAAGAAGATAATATAGTTAATAAAACCTAAGGCTATTTTCGCTGTTAGTATAGCTGAACGTGATTTTGGTCTTGTATATAAAAACTTAACAGTTCCTTTTGAATATTCTTGAGATAAATTATTCGCAAGCATTATAAGTGTAAATACTCCACCTACAGCTGCTGCAATCGTAGTTATACTAGTCATTATTTTTAATGGATCGAAATTTTCTTTAAAATACGATTTTTGAAAATACCCATATGCTGCTATTATCGCAAACATAATAAGCATATATATCCAAGTTGTTATCTTTTTATAATCTTTTATAAATTCATTAAATAATAGTTTCATTACTTATTCTCCCCTCCTGTGATTTGTAGGAAACGATCCTCTAGCGATGTAGTTAATTCACGAATAGAATCTAATTCTACATTGTTAGTTACTAAGTATGTAATTACTCTAGCTTTATCTTCTCTAGAAATATTTTCAAAAATAAATCCGTCTTCTGTCAATACATAACGAATTCCTAGTTCACGAATTAATACTTCTGCTTTTTCAACATCATATGTTGAAATTAAAGTTTTAATTGTTTCATCTGCCACAAGATTATCTAATTTATCATCAGCAATAATTCTACCTTTTTCAATAACAATAACTCTATCACTTACTTTCTCAATTTCATCTAGTAAGTGAGAAGAAATTAAAATTGATACTCCTGTTGCAGCTATTTCTTTTAACTTATTACGGAAGTCTTGAACACCTTGAGGGTCTAAACCATTTACCGGCTCATCTAATATAAGTATTTTCGGATCATTTAATAAAGCTTGCGCTAGTCCTAAACGTTGGCGCATACCTAATGAATAAGTTTTTACTTTTTTTCTAATAACTTTGCTCAATCCAACAAATTCTACCAGTTCCTTCATACGAGCACGACTTACTTTTTTACCACATACGCGTGCCATTTGTTTTAGGTTTGACCATCCTGACATATAGTTATAAAATTCAGGAGTTTCTATCATAGCACCTACTTCTTTAAGCATTTTTACTTTTCCTAATCCAAGTGGTTTTTCAAAACAATAAACTTCCCCTTTAGTCGTCTTTGTTAATCCAACTAACATTCTCATTATTGTTGTTTTACCACTTCCGTTAGGACCAAGAAGTCCTATAATTTCACCCTCATGCATATCAAAACTAATATCTTCAACAATTGTTTTTAAACCTATACGTTTTTTTAAGCCTAATACTTCTAAAACAGGTTTTCTATCATCTTCATTTTTTTCTGGAAGAATTTCTTCTTCAACCTCTTGTTTTATTAAAGCTTGCTTTAATTCATTGCGATCTAAAACCACTGTTTCTTCGTAATCATTTTCTTGAGGTTTTTCTAACTCTTCTTTCTCTACAAAATCCACATTTGATTCTTCATGATGCTTTCTTGTAAAAGTAGATCCCCCTTCTATCTCTACTTGCTTTCTTATTTTACTTAATAATGCTGCATAATCTTCTGATTTTGCACCCGTATTTGTTACTTCTTCATCTCTTAATAGTTCTTTGTTTTCATCTGAATTTGTCATTATTCGCAGAAGATTCCTTTCTTATAAATTTTCTTTTATATTATACCATACTTAAACTATTATTTCCATCAAATAATATATAATTATTTTTTATTTTATTAACTAGATTAATTCTAATATTTTTCTATCTATATCAAAATTTCTTTTATTTTTGTTTACATAATATAAACCTATGTAGTAAAAAACTTTTGTAGCCCATCACTTTATATTAAAGCTGTATTTACTGTATCTTAAAATTTTGATTATACTTGTACATACTAGAAAATAAAATTTCTAAACATTACTCAATATTTTTTCATATTATAATATAATTAAATTTTCAAAGAAAAGATATATTTATTTTTACAATAACCCCCTATATTTTAAGAATTTAACCTCATTTTTGAAATTACACTACTAACTTTTACATAAAAAGATGATTATACTTTATTAGTATAATCATCTTTCTTCTATTAATTTTATAAATATCTAGATTCTTATAGAAAAACGACAAATCTTCCAAAGAATATAAGGAACCAATGTTAAACTTATCGCTAACGATAATATGCCGTTTATTCTAAATGTTTCGAAAAGAATTATTAAAGAAAATGCTATTACACCTATTAATAAAATTAGATATCCTAAAATTTCTACCTTAGCAATAGAGAAAAACATCCCTTCTCTTTCAACATTATGTCTTTTGTATACTTTACTCATAATTATTGCAAATACCGTCAACACCCCTAACCATAAGTATATATAGCCAGGTTGCTCATATTTGAAATAGTAGAATATCGGCATATGTCTTGGATTAAATGCAGCAGGATTCTCCAACCATCTCTCTTTTCCTAACGCTCTCATTAGCAACTCCATAAAACCTAGCAAATAGCCATATGATGTTAGAACTGGAATGTATAAAGCTCCCATACTTACTATACTACCGCAAAAACTAGCAAAGATTGCACCCAGTAGGATTAACCCTATCCCTAAATAAAATGTTTTTGAATATGCACTGAAGGCAGTACCTATATTATAAATATCACCTAGTACACTTGCTTTTACAATAAATATATTCACTATGCCCACCAATATTGAAGCAACTAGTAATATTAGTAAACTTAAGATAAGTTTTGCGAAATATACCCTCTCCTTTTTAAATGGCAAACTTGAAACAAATTTTCCAAAGCTTGTATGGTACTCCGCCCCAAATATTAATAGTACAATCAAGGTTATTAGTATATAGTATCCTATATTTGTATCTATTGTATAAAGGGTTTCTTTAATTTCTAATTTATCTTTCCCTAAATTCTCTTTTGTAAAGTCAAAAATTTTAATTTGGCTATAACTCATAACTGGTCGATAAATTTTATTTAACTCATATTGAAGCTTCACATGCTTTTCACTACCTGGTTGCTCAGCCAAAAATTCACGATACTTACCTGTGTATTCTAACTCTTCTTTTTTTAGATACTTTTTATATTCTTCACGATAATCACTATAAGCGAAGCTTAAGTTAGTTTGAGGAGTATAAAAAGGTTCTCTTCTCAATACAGGATATTCTGTTAAATATGCACCTACAGCATATCTATGCAAAAGATAATCATAGCTTTCTTTTGAAATTTTCCCATTATAACTTCCTACATAGTTACGTTTCTCTATATCTATCTTTTGATATTGTTGATTTTTTTCCTCTTTATTGTTCAATCCACTAACTTTTTCACGAGATGCAACTCCGATATTTTTTTCAAATTCATAACTAGCTATCTCTTGTTTCAATCCATTTAACTGCTTAGATGCTGTCAATGTTGTAAAAAGTGTGAATCCTAGTAATAAAATAATTATAGCAATAAAATATTTCTTCACATAAATTCGTATGATTTTCAAAATATCTCTAATCATTTTCTGCTCCCCCTTTATTATTTATAATAAATATATCTTCTAAAAGAACCGGCAGTTCATCACATTGTAATGGTGCGCTTTCTTGTATTAAATCTCTAGTTTCTTCAAAGCTACCACGCACTAATACTATATAAACTCTACCTATATTACTTACTATTCTCACACTATCTAAATTAGCAAACTCGTCTGGAATCTTATCTTCATACACCAGTTGATATTTGCTATATGCCATCTTATCAACCTCTTTCCCATATTTACCTGTTGTATCTATGTATATAATCTTATCGCTAATATTTTCTAAATAATCTAACTGATGGCTACTTACCAGTATCCCTACACCACTATCTTGAGCTTCTATAATATAATTAATAATAAGTTTTATATTTATTATATCTATTCCGTCTAATGGCTCGTCTAATAGTAAAAAGTTTGTTCTACAGGCTAAACCTAAAATCACTCCAAAAATTACCGTCTGACCTTTTGACAGTTCTGTTACTTTTTTATTTAAAGAAATTTTATTTTTTTCTAACTCTTTTTTTAAAAATTTTTCATCAAAATTATCATAAGCTAGCTCGTAGTATTTTATAATATTTTTAATCTTTGTATATTTAAAATAATCGAACTTATCAGGAATATAAATTATATTACTTTTTAAATTATTTTGTTCTATGTTAACACCATCTATAGTAATTTCTCCCGTATCCAACTGATAAATTCCAGTTATTAATTTTAGAAGTGTTGTTTTCCCGCTACCATTTCTTCCTACTAAAGAAACAACTTCTCCGCTTTTAACTTCTAAATTAATATTATTCAAAACTTCTTTCTTTTCAAATTTTTTACTCAGATTTTTTATTTCTAACTTCATAGCTCTCAACCTCCTTATACCTTGATATAACTTTTTCTTCCAATTTTTCTTTTGATAATCCAATAAAACGCCATTCTAATAATATTTTTTCCAAAATTGTTTCTAATTTTTTCTCACTAACTTTTTCCATATTTATTTCTCCATAAATACTTCATCTATTTTTTTTATCAAATCTTCTTTTGTAATTCCACAAATCTTCGCCTCTCTCACCAATTCTTCTAATAAAGTATCTATTAGCTCATAATTAGGTTTTATGGCGTCCAAATTTTCTGTTATAAACGTACCACGTCCTACAATCGTTACTATTATTTTTTCTTTTTCTAACTCCTGATACGCCTTCTGAACTGTACTAATATTAACATTTAAAATTTTAGCAAATTCTCGAATCGATGGCATTTTATCATTTTCTTTTAACATTCCTTTTGTTATTAATTTTTTTGTTTCATCTACAACCTGTTTGTATAAAGGCTTCTGCGAACTACTATCTAATTTAAACATAATTTACCTCCTTCCAGTTATAAAAATCCTAAGTGTACTGTTTTCCACCATACACTTCTTACACTTTAAGTGTACCACATAGAGCCATACATTTCAAGTATTTATAAATATCTTTATTCATGGTATAATTACCACGAGGTGATTGCTATGAAACATGCTCTTAGGAAGAAGTTTCTACATATTAGAAATAATCTTGATACAACATACCAAATTCAAGCAACAGAAAAAATATTCAAAACATTAGAAGAAAGTGATATTTTTAAAAATTCGCAAAAAATATTTATTTATATTGGTTTTGGAAGTGAAATTCAAACAGAATATCTTATTAAAAAATATATAAACAGTAAAGAAATCTTTGTACCTAAAATAGTAAGCCGTACTATGAAATTGGTAAAAATAAAAGATTGGGCTGACCTCTCTGTAGGTCATTTCAATGTTCTCGAACCTATAAAAAATGACTTCTATACCGGGGGGATAGATCTTGTTATTACACCATCAATTGTTTTTGATAAAAACGGCTATCGTCTAGGATACGGTAGGGGATATTACGATAAATATTTTAGTGAAAATAAATATAAAACTAGCATTGGTTTATCTTTTGAGAAACTACTTCAAGAAGAAATTCCCACTGAAAAACACGATAAAAATGTCGATTTAATTATTACAGAAGAAAGGATTATAGTTATTAATGAAAAGCATAGTAGTAACTACTAGTGTAAAAACAAATAATGAACTTAATGAAAAAGCTCATAATATTGCAAAATTTCTTAATTTTAATTACATCCCTCGTAACAAAAGAACAATTAAGCAAATGTTAATACAAGCAGATGGTGTCGTAGTCGTTTATAAAACTAAACTTAGTTATTTTGAAGGTGATAAAGAACTTTTCTTCCATTTAGATACTAGTGCTTTGAAGATAAAAAATAATGATAACGAACCTTTGATAGAAATAATAGGTAGTGAAAAGCAAAGCATTTTGGATTGTACGATGGGGCTTGCTGGCGATAGTATTATTCTTAGTTTCTATAAGCACAAAGTTACGGCTCTTGAAAAGAATAAAATTATTTATTTAATCGTAAGCAATGGCCTGAAAAATTATATTTCTCATGATGAAAAAATAAACTCCTCTATGAGAAGAATAATCACGCATAATATTGATAGTGTTAAATTTTTAAAAAACTGTCCTGATAATTCTTTCGATATAGTTTATTTTGATCCTATGTTCTCTCATAATATAAAAGAATCAAAAAACTTAGCTGGTATCGAAATACTGGCAAATCAAGATTTTCCTACTGCTGATTTTTTAATTGAAGCAAAACGTGTCGCAAAAAAGAAAGTTATAGTAAAAGCTCACTTTAAAGATGATATTTTTGAAGAATTTAACTTTATTCGCTTAATACGTAAAAATACTAAATTCCATTACGGTTATATTGACACCAATATAGAAAAAACCAAGAACTAAGTCTATAACTTAATTCTTGGTTTTTCGTTTTTCATTTCTTTTGTGGTTAAATACCCATCATATCCTGTAATTTCTTTAAAATCACGATATAAAGAGTTCTCTTCTGACTTTGCACGAACAATAGATTTAAAGTCTTTATAAACCTTTTTATACTCTTCTAACTCTACTCCTTTTAGATAACATTCTTCTATAGTATCTAAAAATTTAATAATAATAGTTATCTCGTCAGATGTATATAATGTGTAATCTATAGGATAATCAAATTCCATATATCTTTACCTATTCAAAAGTATATCCAACACCACGTACAGTTCTCAGATTTTTGTCATAACCAATTTTTCTAAGTTCTTTACGTAATCCTGAAATATAAACTTCAATAGCATTGATTGTTGTTTCAGAATCAACACCCCAAACACGATCAAATATTTCTTCTTTTTCCAAAACAATATTATTATTAATCACAAAGAACGATAGTAATTCTAAATACTTTCCTTTAATTGTATCTAGTGTACCTGCATTAGAGGTAACAAGTTCATTTTTTAAATCTAACACAAGATCCTTATATGTTACTTCGTTTTCAGCTTTAAGATTACTTTCTCTTTGTAATAGATTAGAGATTGTAGTCGTCAAAAGAGAAGTGTCAGCCACACGCGGAAGATATTCCGTTACTCTGTGTTTCATGACTCTAGCTTTTTCTTCTGTAGATTCAGCAATAGTAAGCACAATAACCGGTATTTTAAGCTCTTTTTCTTCACGGATATAATCTAATAAATCTAATCCACCTTTTCCAGGTAGGATACTATCAGCAATCACAAAATCATAAATATTATTATCTATAAGTTTCTGTCCGTCGAGCCCATTATAAGAAACATCTACATCAAATTTATCTGCAATAGCAGCCTTCAATGATGAAGCTAAAAATTTATCATCTTCTACTATAAGTGCTTTAAGCATTAATAACTCCTCCTTTTATTTTTTTATTTACCTTAGGATATTATTTTATAACTTTTCCAAAAAAAATACAACTAAAAAGAAAAATATATTCTACTTTTTTTTAAGTATTTTTACGAAAAATAATATTATAGAAATTATAATTCCAAATAATACTCCTCCACTATCTATCAGTACATCAATAAAATTTCCATCACGCCCTATAACAAACGTTTGATGAAATTCATCACTTACCGCATAGGAAAAACAAAACAAAAAACTAGTAAAAAGAGTTGTCTTAAATTGTATTTTTTCTTTTCCTATTTGAAATATACTAGAAAAATAAGCAAAGGCAAAAAATCCTAAAATTACATATTCACTAAAATGTCCTAACTTTCTTATAAATAGGTTGCTAGCAAGTTTTGTTGATTCTACTCCAGGCTGACTAGAAAATAAAAATATACCAATACAGACTAAAATTAGCATTGCTAATGAAAAGTATTTTTTATATAAAATTCTAATAAAAATTTCTCCTTTAATAATTATTTAGCATCTTCTTTTATAATTTAATCATATCATATTATTAAAATAAATGATATGATTTGTAAGTAAAATAAACAAAAAAAATACTTTTTCTTTTTAAAAAAACTTCTTTAAAATATGAAAATAAAAATAGTTTTCAATGTTTTACAGATATATTTACATTATTTACTATTTTTCTCTCTTAAATCATATTAAAAATTTAAAATTTTTTAACAAAAAATGAATCTTATATGATATAATAAAAGAAAACGAATACAAAATTTGGAGGTCTATTATTATGCCAAGAATAGTTGCTAGAGGAATTAAAAAAGAAGACTTAAAAAAAGTCAGCGCAGAGCTTTTCGATACTATTGCAAAAATTATCGATCGTCCTCGCGGTGCTTTTACACTTGACTTAGTTGAAAGTGTTGCTATCTTAGACGGTGAAGAAATTAGTCGTGCTAATATCGAAATTGGTTGGGTTGCTCGCCCTGTAGAAGTTTGTGAGAAAGTTGCAAATGCAGTTGGCGAAATTATCAAGCCATTAGGATACGAAACTGTTATGGTTTCATTCAAGAGCATTGACTTAGCGTACGAATTTACTTTTACTAAATAACTAAAAATACGAGAGTATACTTATTACCACTATACTCTCGTATTTTTTATTATTAACTTTTTCACATACTATTTATATATAAATTTTAAAATTAATTAACTTTTTGACTCTTTTGCAATCCATTTTTTATTTACTATCTGGAAACCTATATACTATCATTAATATCGTCTTTCTATATTTGGTAATATTTTTTGATTTAATTATTTTTTCTATTTTTCCATAAATTAGTGTCTATCCATATAAAATAATAATCTCTATATCCCCCTCTAGTTCTTCATAAAGATATATGTCTACTTTTCTTATTTTCTCTATAAATAAATTTATTGATTATACTTATTATACCTATATAATTTTTTAAAAAAATTATTGAAAATTCTATAAAAATATAATATATGTACTGTATTTTTTATTAAATTTAAAAACTCTTTCTCAAAAAAATCTAAAAGATAGTGATAATCTCTTTCAATTAAATCGTTTTTATGTTATATTTAGTATAAACAAAATTAAAAAACAATTTAACCAAACTAATTTTTGTTAAATTGTTTATATATAAGGAGAACAATAATGAAAACAAATAAGCTATTAAAATCTAGCCTGAGTGTTGCTTTTGCGTTAACAGTTGCTTCTGTAACAGCTGCGGCTTGGCCTACCTCACCTACCCACAGTATCGCTAAAGCTGATTTCGGAGATACTGCCGCCTCAGAAAAAACAAAAGGTGAGTTAAAAAAACTAATAGAGGAAATCTTTAACGATAATAATATTACCAATCGTTATTTAGGAACAACATTTTTCCACAAAACTTCAAACTTTCCATACTATCACGTAACTTTTGAAAATCACTCTGTTCCTGAGGACGTAATTGATACAACCCCATGGTACAATATGTGGGGAGAAGCTGCAGAGGCTAAAGCTAAGCTAGACGCTAATTCTTTTACTGAAAAAACTGCTAGAAATGCTATTAATACCCTTAATTACTATACACAACTTTATAATTTTGATATTAATCATGAACTAAAAAATGATGGTTTTTATACTACTACTGACTTTAAAACCCCTACTATGATTCAATCATATAGTGATGGGCAACAAAACTTTTATAGCAAAGTTAAAGATAATAACGATGATATCAAAAATCTATTTAAAGACAACCTTATTGGTATTTATAAGCAAGGGCAAGATATTGAACTAAATCTTGTCGCTAATCCTAATAAGGTTACAAAAATAATTAGTTTTTCTGTTAATAAAGTATCTTCTATAGAACCTAAAATTAATCTAGGTCCTACTCCTCAAGATCAAAGACAAATCGCCTTTAGTATTCCTGGGGAATTAAAAGCTGAACAACTGGTTATTACTAATATGATTTACCTAGACCAAAATGGTACGAAAAAAGAAACAGGACCTTTTGCATTAGATATAAATTATAAAAATGTTGTATCAAAAGGTAATACCATACCTAAATATAGAGAAAAACTAAATGAAAAAATCCAGAATTGGATAGATCGTGGTGCAAAAGTTAATGAATGGTTATTAACAAAAGAAAATAATAAAGATAATGCCGCTGATTATAGTCAACGAGAAAAAATAAGCGAAGCTATCACACAGTTAAAAGAATTAAAACGTTCAAGTGATGCGAGCTATGATAAACTATACAAAATAGCTACTCCTATTCATGAAATAGAAGATACAGCTACTTTAAGGGAAGTCCTAGATACTAAAGTTGCTAAACTTTTAGAATACTTCGATCTTTACAAAGAAGATGTATACACAAAAGAAAGTATTGCTAAATATAGAGAATATATAGAGAGTGTTCCAAAACTAAAAAATAATAAAGATATTAAACAATTAGTTCAACTAATAAAAGAATTTGATAATGCCACATTTACATATTTAAGATTTAATACAGATGAGTTAAAACGATTAGTCTCTATTGCTGAAAGTAGAAATAAAGATGAATATAACATTGTATCTTTAGAAAAATTCACTCAAGCACTTAATCATGCAAAAGATTGGATTAACCAAACCGAAAGCTATCGTCCACAAATAAACGAAACATCTGAACATGTAAAAAATCTGACTAATGCCATTAATGGGCTGATTAAAAAGAACGGAGAAAAAGGTGAACAGGTTCCTCCAAAAGAAAAATCTAAACCTACCGAATCTAGACCTTACTCTGTACCTGCAAAATTTGTAGAACGTGGAACTACTAAGCCTTTTGGTCTTTATGGTAGAGACTATTCTCAAGTAATCAAAAATGTTTCAATTATTGATAAAGAAAATGGAAGAAGTGAAGTTACATTAACATTTGAGCCTACAACTACAAATTATGGTGCAACAGATATAGCTCCTATAGGAACAATTCAATATAATAAGCTTGGAACAATATCAGATGCTGAAGTCTTAGAAACAGGCACTACTAGCGATAATATTACCTATCCTAAAAAAATAAAACTTTTAGTTTATTCTGATCAGAAAAATATCGCTCTTGAAGGCATTTCATTTAAAGATAGTTATAGTTTATCAAATAATAAATGGCTAGCTCCTCTTGATTTATATTTAGATTACAGCGCAAAATCTGAAACTAGCAAAGAAGAAGAGAAAAATCCTCTAAAAGAAGCTCTGAAAGAAAAAATAAATTATTTGGAATCAAAAGAGATTTCTGAAAACTATAAATCAATACCAGAAAGATTAAAAACAGGACTAAATCAATTAATTCCTCAAGTAAAAAATATTATAAATAAATCAGTTGTAACAAAAGAGGAATTTGATAAATATACATCTCTACTTTCTGAAGAAACAAATAAATTAGATAAACTTGCTAATCTTTATCAAGCATTAACCGCTACTAAAGATACATACAATAATTTCTGGAAAGAGAATACTCACTATACTATAGAAAGTAGAAATTTAGTTAAATCAAAACTAGATGAATTAGAAAATACAATAAATAAACTTGTAGCCTCTGATATAGAGGGCACAAGTGAGAAATTCACTGATGAATACGGTAAAGAAGGAACGGCTATAGTATATAAAAAAATAGATGAACTTACAGGAGGACTTCAACATTTAGGAGATTACCTACGTATTGATACCACTGCATTATCAAATGAAATTTCTAAAGCTGAAAAAGCATATGCTACAGCAAAAGATAGTTCTGCTAAGCGCACATTAAAACAATTAATTGATGAAGCAAAACAATATGTTGAACATTCTAAACTAACACCTGAATCTCCTGACACTGATGATCAGGTTAATACTGACTTAACAGATTATTATACTGAACAATTTAAGTTTGCGATTCAAGATTTAAATAATTCACAATCTGAAGATAATAAAACATCTTCTACTAGAGATGAGCTTGCTAAAAAAGTAAATCAAGTTTCTCTTGTTACAGTTGGTAAAAAAGAGCCTTCAGCATTTGTTACACTAACTAATGAGCTTGCTAAAGCAAAAGAAGTTTTAAACAATAATGAAGCTAGCGAAGACACCCTTAAAGATGCTTTAAACAAACTTTCTTCTGCCCTAGATGCATTTAATGCTTCTGCTGATGCTAAACAAACACCTCCAAATACTGATAATCCTGCAAATGATAATAATATATCTAAAACACAATTAGAAGCATATTTCAAAAAAGCTGATTTAAGCGGACTTTCTTCTATGAATTCTGTTCTTAAAAACGCTTATCTAATTACAGAAAATGGAAAGAACTATATAGAATTAGAACTACAACCAATGCTTGGTGACAAAGATCAACCTATTGGTGTATTAAGCAAACTGACTACATTTGAAAATAATGAAGAAAAAGATAACGTTGAAGTTTTGAATACTGCAACTGTTAACATTACTTTTGGTAATACAACTCAAGAATACAGCTATCCTTCTAAAGTTAGAATACCTATAAACGGTAAACCTACTGAAATTAAAGTAAATACTTATGCAAGCAGTGCCGTTTTCGGTGATAACCAACATAAAAATCCTGCAGTCTTAAGCCTTACTTACCCTAAAGATAACTCTATTATAAGTGCAGACAAAAAACAATTAAATGCTTTATTTAATGCAACAACAAGTAAATATTATGATAGTTGGAACAGAGTTTTCAAAAATAATAACTACGAAAAAGATCTTGTTATAGTAAGAGATTTTGGCGATAAGATTAACGAAGCTCAAAAAGTGTTGAATAATAATTCAGCATCTAAAGATGAAATATCAAAAGCATTTTCAAATCTATATGATGTGAAATTCCAATATGATTTACTTATTGAACTAAGACGCTCAAATGCTGATACACTAGCAAACTTCAACACTGATAAAGATAGTAATAATTATAGCGTTGAAAGCATAAACAAAATAGATTCTTACCTTCAAGAAAAAATTGATAAATTAGAAGATTTAGTACACAACAATTACAAATCACAAGAAATTAGTCAATTATTTAATGATGTAAGAAATTATTATACTATGCTACGTTATAATATCACCGATTTAGAAGCTACTGTTAAAACTGCTGAAGAAAAAATAAAATCTGGAAAATATACAAAAGATTCAAAAGAAAAAGTTACTACGGCAATCAATAACGCCAATAACTTTATTAAAAAAGCAAAAGAAACACGTAATCTAGAAGATAGACGTAGTGACCTTAAAAAAGAATTAGAGTCTGCAGTAGCTAGTCTAGTAGTTGATACTAATACTTCTCCTGGAGAGCAACCTAACAAAGATGACAATAAACCTTCACCTACAGATATCCTTAAGGCTCAACTTTTAGTTCCGTTAGAAGCAGCTAAGATAATAGCGCATGATGATCAATTAAAAACGGATATTAATAAAGAAGCCCTTGATAAATATAGAAGTATTATTGCAAATGCACAAAAAGTCTTTGATAATCCTAAATCTTCAGCAGAAGAGATAATCAAAGCTATAAATGATTTAGGTAGCGGTCTAATAGAGTATACAAATAATAAAT